>JAICHT010000032.1 GCA_025924755.1 Chitinophagaceae bacterium
CCCTCCGTGGCATAATGCGGCAATGCATTATCAGACTGGTTCACTATTTTTACTTCTACCGACGCCATAGTTTCAAAGATAACCGCTACAAGCAGCGCAGACAACTAAAACTTTTGCAGTAACACCGTTGCATATGCTATTACCCCTTCCTTTCTGCCTACAAAGCCCATTTGCTCCGTAGTGGTAGCTTTTACTGAAATATCTTTTTCGGTAACGCCTACAATGGCGGCAATTACCTGCTGCATCTGCGGTATATAAGGCTTAATCTTTGGCTCCTGCAAGCACAACGTGCTGTCGATATTTACGATCCGGTAGCCTTCGTTTGCAATAAGCTTAACTGTTTGCTTTAGTAAAATTTTACTGTCAATGTTTTTATATGCTGCATCCGTATCCGGAAAATGAACGCCAATATCTCCCAGGCAGGCAGCACCCAACAATGCATCGCATATGGCATGTAACAATACATCGGCATCACTATGGCCAACGGCCCCTTTGCTGTGTGGAATATGTACTCCGCCTATCATTAGATCTCTTCCTTCTGCCAATTGATGAAAATCTACTCCCGAACCAATTCTATAACTCATGTAGTTTTGATTTTTGCAAATATCTGTAAAACAAAAAGCGAAAGTAAAAATCACTTTCGCTTTGTTGCAAGTATATACGTGTTACCATTTATTGTTCGGGAGTAGGAGAAGTTGCGTTTTGTCCGCCTAAGTCAAATACCAATGAAAACCGCAACGTATTGGATAGCGGGTTTTGATTGTTGCCCGAACCAGATGGGATCAGGTAAGAAAAATTTAATCCAAATACATTGTATTTAAGACCGGCACCGGCTGTAAAATAACGGCGGTTTCCTTTTGTTTTGTCTTCATAAAAATAACCGGCACGTACAGCAAATTGGTTGGTATACCAGTATTCCGCTCCTAAAGACAACTGGAATTCTTTCAACTCTTCACTAAAGCCGCCCGGCGCATCACTAAAAGAGCTGAACCAACTGCCAATCACACTTTTTTGACGGTAGTTAGCTAAACCGGCTGAGTCGCCAAAAGCCGGTGGCGTTGGCACCAGTAATTTATTAACATCAATACCAAAGGTTATCTTATTGCTTTCATCCATTACATTGGTATAGGTAGCGCCAATGCCTAAGTTGGCAGGTATAAAATCCCGTTCGGCTGCATTATCAGTATAAGAAATTTTAGAACCAAGGTTGGTAATAGCTGCACCAAAGTTCCAGCCGCGGCCTACATCGTTGAGGCCGGTATAATAATATCCCAAATCGGCCGCTACTGCCGTACCGGCTTTGTAGTTAGTGCTACCAATAGAAGTACCACCTGCCAGGTTTGAGTAAATGTATTTTAAACCTACGCCCAGGCCCGCTCTATCAGTAAGCTTCCTGGAATAGCCTAAATCCACGCCATATTCTTTCGGACTGGCCTGGCTGATATTATTACCATAATTATCAGTAAACTGAATATTACCTAAACTAAAATAACGCAATGAACCGGAGATAGCATTGGTTTCATCAAGCTTTACATAACCGGCCGCAGAAGCCAGGTACACATCGTTCACCAATTTTTTTAACCAGGGAGTATAGGTAAGATTGATGCCTGCCGGTGACTCGTTGAATGCCACTTTACCTAAGTTGAAATAAGAAGAGCTGGCATCGGGTGAAGTAGCTATAGAAAGATCGCCCATACCGCCTGCACGGGCATCAGGAGATATGCGTAAAAAAGGCACTGCTGTTGTTACTACATTAACGGTGCTTCCATATTGCGCCTGCACAAAAGGTGTGATACCTAAAAAGATGAAGGTTAGGGCCACAGTCAGCTTTAATACGGATATTCTCATAGTTCAATTTTAAGTGTGCAAATATATACTATTGGCAATATGAGCACAATATCAGTGGTTGGTTTGTTTATAATATTACCAGCTTTTCCAGCTTGTTTACTTGTTTACCATTAGCACTCCGCACGGTTAAACGATAGATGTACACGCCCCTGCCCACCTTACTCCCAAACTCGTCTTTACCATTCCATTGCACTTCACTTGAACGATTTCCCTCATCATTTATTGTTTGCTGAATTGTTTTAATTAGTTTGCCGCTCACTGTAAATATTTCCACTTTCACTTTCAAATCGGTTAAAGGCTGGTTATGCTCAAACCAAAAAGTAGTATGATTGGTGAAAGGATTGGGATAATTGAGCACGTGATTTATTTCCAACTGATCGGAATTGATTACAGTAAACTCCAGGTTATATTCGCTTGAATTGTTCAACACATCCCATGCTTTTATAGTAAGCGTATGATGGCCAGGTGTAAGTTGTGGCAGTTGAAAGCGCAGCGATCCTTTTTGATAACTGTTTAAATCGCTTTCAAAAAAATTATTGAGGGTGTAAAAGGTTTTATTGTCGTTATCGAGGGTAGCAATAAGATCATGGCCAATTCCTGTGCCTGCCGTATTAATACCTGATGAATCGGCCAGCTTTACAATCAATACTGGTGAAGGGTTAGTGATGCTTCCATTTACAAATTTTTCATCATTGAGGTATGCGTTAATTACCGGCCCTTCCTTATCGGCTACAGCCGCCGTATCAACCCCGCCAATAATTATATTGGTTGAAAAACCATTTCCATCTATAGCGCCGTTTTGTGCATATAAACTTAGCTTGCCTTTGCCATATTGATAGTTGATGTCTTTAGGCATCCGGAAGGTAAATACAAAGTTGCCGCCTGTTACTGTTACTTTTCCTTTAAACAAAGCATTAGTTTGCAATTGAAAGGGCACCGGCTGGCTGGTAGCATCGTTGCCCAGCGTAGTAATGGTTTGCGGTTTATCAAAAAGCGTGGCATATGCCGTTCCGTTAAAACTGCTCACTATAGTTCCTGTATCGTTTACAACCCTTCCTTGTATAGTAACTAATTGCGTGGCGCTTACCGTATCGGCACTGCTGGTAATATCTTTACTATTAACCGCCGTGGCCTGAACAGTTAATTGCGGAAAGCCGAGCGTCATAGCCGGATCGCCCAAAAGGGTAAACTTTCTATTATTGATAAGATCGCTGCTTGTTTGATAGGTATAATTTTTTGCTTCCTTTACCGCAGTGCCCAATGTTTTATAATGGCCGCTACTGTCCTTTTTTAAAGCTACCTGTAAATAATTATCGTTCATAATGCGGTTGCTATAGGCAAATACCACCCGTGTAGTAGTCATCAATGCAATAGCACCTGTTTTTGGACGCACCAGTAAATTGATGCCCAATGCCGTAGAGGACGGGATATCATACGGCGCAAAATCGCAACTGGCAGTAATAAACAGCGGCAGTTTATCGGCATTGTTCCAGCTATTTACCATTGGTTGATCTATTACGGCTTCTTCGGCTAGCCGGTCTGGACTGCCATGTCCATTATAATTTAATAGTAAGGTTCCGTTATTGATAGTATTATTAATTAATTCTTTTACCTGCGGATATTGCCCACCGGCAGAACCGCCTTCTTTCTTAAACGCATCTAAATATATTTTTTGCTGATTAAATACCGGCGCTATAGTGGCTGCGTTGCTGGTAATACTTTCCGCATCCTGTAAATGCAGATTGTAATCGCCGTCGTCGGCCACAAAATCCAGGTTGTTGCGCCAGGGGCCAAAAGCCGTTCTGTATGCTTCTACTTTATCTACAAAATTTTTGGCTTCCTCTTCATTTTTACAAGGTGTGCGGCCAATGCCAATATCAAGCCGGTTAATAAGCAAGCCTGAATTAATATCTTCCTTATCGTCTAAAAAACCAAAGAAATCATCAGTAGTATAGGTAGCTAACGGATCAGTAGCAATAGGATTTTCGTAACATGGAACATAATTGGTATTGTTGGCTACCCGGTCTTTATAATCGAACGAAGCAGCCCCAAATAACAGCAGGTATTTTTCGCTTTTATTCCAGGCGCTTCTATAGGTATCATAATACATTTTTACAAAATCCCTCAAAGCGGCAGGATCTGGTATGCCGCCGGAAAACTCATTAAAAACCTGGCTGGTAGTAACCACTACCGGTTGCAACTTATCCTTTTGCTGATGAAAAACAGCTAACCGTTGCGCCTGCGCTAAAAACAGCGGATAGGTAATAATTAAATAGCTGGCGGCAGTAGTGTTATGCAAATCCTGGTTAGGCACGGCGCCCACTGCCTGCGGCACTAAAAAATTATTGGCAAAGCATACATATTCGTGCAGGGTTTTTGCGTCGTTATTGAAGGTTAACCGGTTTCCATTTATTGCAGTATTCATCTTTACGGGCTGCAGCGGATCCGTAATATCCCATACCTGCAATGAGGTTGTAGCGTTATCTATTATAAAAGTGGCGGCATCTCTGCCTGTACTGGTCCAGTCTCTAAAAAATAAAGTTTGATTGTTGTAAGAAAGATGGCGCCTGTAAAATAGTTCAAACCAGTTAAGCCATCCTTGCACATTGAAACTTCCTGGTGAAAAAGTATAGGTAACCGCAGCATTATTTTGCCCTAAAGAAAAAGTGGAAGCCTGCTGTGCCTGTTGTGCAAAAGCGTCCAGGTAAACTGCAGTTACTGCAGGCACACTTACCTGCTGCACGGTACTACCATTTATGGCCACATCAAACCGGCTGGCCGCATTAACAGACCGGGCTACTACACTAGACATGATAGTAGCAGGCTGACCTACCAGTGCATCTGTAACCGGCACCGTAAACGTTGTCGACAAATTGTGGCCCGGCGCATCGCTAAACTCTTCTCCGTACCATTCTTTTCCACTCGATAAAAAATTAATGGAATCCAGTTCATGGTAGATCCGTTCGTCAAAACTCGTTACAGTAACATCAGGAGAATAAGTAGCTGTTTGATTGCTTATCCGTTTTCCTACGCCGCCTAGAGACAGGTAGTAATATGCTTTATCTGAATACAAATTTTTTTTGTGCGAGAAACGGTGGTTTACCGAATCGTTGTACCAGTGGTTGGGGCCGGATGCGTAGAACAAAATATAGTCGCTTCCGTTTAAAACGCCATCGCCACCATCCATTACCATAATCGCGTTCTCCTGCAGGTCATCAATACGAGACGCACTATTGGCTTCGGGCAACATAGCACCACCGTTACCAAAAAGCCGGATGACAGAGGAGGCAATGCTGCCGCTTACTCCCAAAGACGCTAAAAATGGCACATCTATTTTATACATGCCTTCTTCTGTTACAGAAAGTTGGTACCAGTTGCCGGATGCTAATACGGAATGTGGGTGATGGGTTCGCTGGGCAGAAATTGCGAGGCTGAATAGTAATAGAATGCTTAAGAAAAAACTCTTATTGGCAGCAGATTGTATAGCAGTAGCAGGAGAATTAACACTAAAAAGCGGTCTACACATTATAAATTTCCTGATAAACGAATTATATTCGCAAACTTGCTTGAAAAACTATTATGCGAATCACAATAACTGGTCATAAATGCCGTTAAAGATATTCCAAAACATAGGTTCAGGCAACACATGTTTTCCATGTGTCCTTTAGAAAGACAAAAAATATGCACATGCAAGTGAAAAATTTTTTAATCCTCTTATCCGCTGCTTCCTTACTGGCTTCCTGTAAAAACGGATTGCCCTTCGGTAAAAAGAAGTATCAGAAATCGGAAGCTACCGGCTGGAACTACAATGACAAAAATATGGGTGGTTACCAGGTAGCACAATCAAAAGACCAGGCCACCGGCCCGGGTTTGGTGTTTGTTCAGGGCGGTACCTTTACAATGGGTCAAACGGAAGAAGATGTGATGGGCGACTGGAACAATATTCCACGCCGCGTTACGGTTCCTTCTTTTTATATTGACCGCACCGAGGTTGCCAATGTACACTACCGCGAGTATATCCACTGGTTAAACCGCGTGTTTGATCCTGAATCTGATCCTAACAACCGGAAAATTATTGATGCGGCCTTACCCGACACATTAGTTTGGCGCAGCGAATTGAGCTATAATGAGCCGCTTGTAGAATATTATTTCCGCCACCCCAGTTTTAACGACTACCCGGTAGTAGGGGTAAGTTGGAGGCAGGCACATGACTTTTGCTTATGGAGAAGCGACCGTGTGAACGAAGGCATTTTAATGAACAAAGGATATGTAGCCGCTCAAAGCATACAAGGCGAGCAGCAGGAAAATAACTTTACTACTAAATCGTATTTACTAGGACTATATCAGGCACAGCCTGGTAAGATAGCCGCTTCTAAAAAGAATCCGCTGAAAACCGCACAAGGTACACCCCGCACTACAGTAACTATGGAAGATGGTTTGCTAATGCCAGACTACCGGTTACCGTTTGAAGCAGAGTGGGAATATGCTGCTTATGGTTATGTAAACCAAAATCCCCGCCCATCTACCAAAGAAGGCAAGCGTGGTGAAGAGTTGATTTCCAACAAGCAGGTATATCCGTGGTCTCAAAATCCTAATGGTCTCCGCGAAGAAAAGCACGGCAGCTGGCAAGGTCAGTTTCTGGCCAACTTTAAAAGAGGTTCCGGTGATAATGCCGGCGTGGCTGGTGGTTTAAACGACCGGGCTATTTACACCGCTCCTGTTAAGTCTTTCT
Organism: Chitinophagaceae bacterium; assembly: GCA_025924755.1. Classification (GTDB taxonomy): domain Bacteria; phylum Bacteroidota; class Bacteroidia; order Chitinophagales; family Chitinophagaceae; genus Flavisolibacter. The sequence goes on from JAICHT010000032.1 coordinate 6,581, forward strand.
ATCCTAATGGTTTTGGCATCTATAATATGGCAGGTAATGTCAGTGAGTGGGTTGCCGACGTATATCGTCCACTTACCAACCTGGATGAAGATGACGTAGCTCCTTTCCGTGGTAATAAATTTACCAAGCTGTACAAGAATCAAAATGGTGAAGCTGAAATAGACAGCATGGGCCGCGTAAAAATGGTAGACGTAACCGATGCTGAAGTAAAAAGCCGCCGCAATTACCAGCGGGGTAATGTAATCAATTACCTGGATGGCGATTCCTTATCCTCAACTTCGTATGGATATGGTCAAACCACTTTGGTGAGCGATAAATCGAGAGTATATAAAGGTGGTAGCTGGAATGATCGTGCTTATTGGCTCAGCCCGGGCACCCGCCGCTACCTGGAAGAAGACCAGGCAAGCAGTACCATTGGTTTCCGCTGCGCAATGGACCGCATGGGCAGCCCCGAAGGTAACAAACGAAAAACAGGAAATTTCTGGAAAGCCAAAAGGCAAAGCCGGTAAAAAAATATATTACTATTTAAAAGCCCTTCGCAAAACGAAGGGCTTTTATTTGCCCTTACATTTGTAAAATAAGAACAGGCATACATTTTCAATATAGTTCCGAAAGCATTTGGAGATATGAATACAGAAGCGCTTTATAAAATTTATTTGCAGTATCCGTCTGTGCAAACAGATACCCGCAAATTAAAATCAGGCGATATTTTTTTTGCATTAAAAGGTCCCAACTTTAACGGTAATGCCTTTGCTCAACAGGCTATCAATGCCGGTGCCGAATATGCCATAATAGATGAAGAAGCATATGCTATTCCCGGTAAAACATTTTTGGTAGACGATGTATTAAGCAGCTTGCAACAACTGGCCCGGCATCACCGCCATCAATTTAAAATTCCATTTATAGGCATTACCGGCAGCAATGGAAAAACCACTACCAAGGAACTGATTCATGCAGTACTGTCCACTACCTACAATACATACACTACAGAAGGCAATCTTAACAACCATATTGGCGTACCACTTACCCTTTTAAAAATCAAACCCGATGCGGAGTTTGCCGTTATTGAAATGGGAGCCAACCATTTGGGAGAGATCGCATCGTACTGCACCATAGCATCACCCACCCACGGCTTAATTACCAATTGCGGCAAGGCCCACCTGGAAGGCTTTGGCGGCGAAGAAGGCGTAAAAAAGGGCAAAGGCGAATTGTACGATTACCTGCAGAAGTATAAAGGCACTGCCTTTGTAATGTGGGATTATGAGTACCTGCAGCAAATGAGCAGTCCTATCAGCACTATTTATACCTATGGCACGAAGGATGCCGATATTATTGGGCGAACTATGGAAAGCGATCCCTTTTTAAAAGTACATTTCAGCAAAGGTTTTCACGCCGATATTTCAACTGCACTGGTGGGCAATTACAACCTGCCCAATGTACTGGCTGCTGTGGCAGTTGGCAAGTTTTTTAATGTGCCGGAAGATAAAATACAAAAAGCCATCAGCCAATATGCACCCACTAACAGCCGGTCACAATTATTACAAAAAGGATCGAACAAAATTATTTTAGACGCTTACAATGCCAACCCAAGCAGTATGAAATCGGCCATTGAAAATTTTTCTAAAACACATGCCGCTAAAAAAGTATTGGTATTAGGCGCTATGGCCGAACTGGGCACCGAAAGCATGGCAGAGCACCAGGCGCTTATTGAAGAAATCAATAAAAATTCATGGGATAAGGTAGTATTGGTAGATGGCGATTTTTTAAAAGCGGATAGTCCTTACGTAAAATTTAATTCAGCGGCGGAAGCCGGCGCCTGGCTACAGCAACAGACCCTGCAAGACGCGTATATATTAATAAAAGGATCGAGAAGCACTCAAATGGAAAAAGTGCTGGATTACTTATAAAAAAAGAATATGGCCGACCAAGTACCTAACCGGGGTTATATAGCAACCGTATTAAGCTGCCGCTGCCCACGTTGCCGCGAGGGAAAATTGTTTAGATATCCGCTGACCTTTAACTTCAATAAAAACACCATAATGCACGAGCGCTGCCCGGTATGCGAACAGCTAACTGATATTGAAGTGGGTTTTTACTATGGTACCGGTTTTGTAAGCTATTTAATTGCTGTAGCTATTAGTGCCTTTACGTTTTTAATATGGTGGCCCATTATTGGTTTTTCGTTTGGTGATCACCGTTTTTTTTGGTGGTTGGGATTAAATGCACTTTTGCTGATATTGCTGCAACCCTGGCTCATGCGATTGTCGCGTAGCTTATGGATTTCGTGGTTTGTAAAGTACGACCCCAACTGGAAGCACAATAAGCCGGACGACCATGAAAGAAGGATAGACGGGCAAATGAATAACTGGTAATATCAACCACTTTACGAAAGCTGCTTTACATCAAAAAGTGTTATTAAATAAGTTGATGCAAGCATAAGTTTAATATCGGTATCTCTTATTAACCATATAGCAATTACTATGAACGGTATTCACAAGACAGCTTCCGCTATAGCAGCACTTCTCGCCTCGTTTTTGATATCTTTAGCGGCCCTTGCACAAGATCAAAAGCCGGAAGTAGATATAAGCATTAATAAACACGATAATTGGTATTCGCAACCCTGGATTTGGATTGTAGGCGCTGCTATTTTTATTTTATTATTGGTAGCCCTGCTGCGTGGCAATAACGCAAGGGACTAGCATGGAGCTGTTTCTTTCTATCACCATTTTATAATATAACCGTACAAGTAATGCAGTATTGCGCCTGATAATTCCGGTATATGCACATAGCTTCTAATAATGCTTTTAAATACACTTGCTAAAATTAATATTTACTTACAGAGTTTTTCCGGCTCATAAATTGGCTATAAGATCATCACATAATTACTGCCGGTGCACAAACACAATTGCATAACTGCTACCAAATAATCCAATAGGTAAAGGCTAAGCCCGGCAAGAATTACAATACGTATATTAAAATGTGTAAGCACTATCCGAATACCTATTTTTGTTTTGGCGAAAACCAATTTATAATATGCTGGAGATAGCAAAAATTACGCTGGAGAATGAAATGGACCTGATATTGGCACACCGGGGAGCCATGAGGATTGGGGAGCTTTTGGGCTTATCGTTTTCAGCGCAAACCACTTTTGCCACAGCAGTATCGGAGTTATCGCGCAATAGTATTGATCATGGAAAAACCGGCTGCTTATACTTAGGAATCTCCAACGAACAGCAAAAAGAAAAATACCTGATTGCCTGCCTTAAAGATAGATCGGTAAAGGACAGCAAAAAGAACGAAGGACTGGAATATGCAAAAAGACTGGTAGATAAACTTACGGTTTCCACCGCCGGCGATGAATCGTCTATTGAGCTGCAGGTTGCTGCACCGCTGCTTGATAAATTGAATTCAAAAAAACTGGAAGAATGGAAAGGTTTGTTTAATGAAGAAGCTCCCATCTCTCCATACGAAGAGATTAAACGAAAGAACCAGCAGCTAAAAGAACTTACAGAAAAGCTACAGGCCAGTGAGAGCCAGTATAAAACATTAACTAATGCGCTCCCGCTCATTATTTTTTCTTTAAACAATAACGGCCACCTTATTTATGCAAACGAATGGCTTTATCAATATACCGGCGAAACCATTGCACAATTAAACCACACCGGGTGGCAGGGTATCATTCACCCGGATGATTATGATTCGTTCCGGCTTTTATTAGGTAGCAAAACCGATTCTGCCGCTACTAATATTAAAACGCAGTGCCGCATAAAGCACCGGCAAAGCGATAGCTATTTCTGGCACCTGATTTCCATATCGCCGCAAAAAGATGAAAAAGATGAAATTCTGCATTGGATAGGCTATATGGTAGATATCCATGCCCAGAAAGTATTTGCCGAAACGCTTCAGGATAACCGGGAGCTAAAAGAAACGCAAGAGCAATTAAAAGACCAGCAACAACAACTGGAGCTAAATGTAAGTGAGCTAAACCGAAGTAATTTGGAGTTGCAGCAATTTGCGTTTGTAGCATCGCACGATTTGCAGGAGCCCGTGCGCAAAATGATTTTTTACAGCGATTATTTTTTAAAAAAGTACGCACCCGTAATTGATAAAAAAGGAACAGATTATTTAAAAAGCATGATGGCCGCATCGCATAGAATGCGCAACTTAATAAGCGACCTTTTAGCGTTTTCGCAGGTGAACCGGCAGCAATTAACGTACGGGCATATCAATTTAAACCAACTTGCACACGAAGCCCTGCAGGACCTGGAAGTAGCTATTAAGGAAAAGGATGCTGTCATACATATTCAATCCTTTCCTTTAATAGAAGCTGATGCCGGCCTTATACGGCAATTGTTTGAGAACATTATTTCTAATGCCATTAAATATTCAAATACAGGTGTGCAGCCGGTGATAAATATTACCTGCAGGCAAAACGATAACGACCTTATTATTTCGTTTGAAGATAATGGAATAGGATTTGACGAAAAATACCTGCCAAAAATGTTTACGTTATTTCAACGGTTACATACACGCGAAAGTTACAAGGGTACCGGCCTTGGGTTGGCCATTTGCCGCAAAATTGTCGAAATGCATCATGGTACTATTACCGCCCGCAGCAACATGGGCAAGGGCGCTACCTTTACAGTTACGCTGCCTATTACACAATATTATTAATTTTAGATTATGAATGCACAGACGATGATATTATTTGTTGACGATGATAAAGAAGACTGCGGCATACTGCAAGATGCTTTTGAAGATTTTAATGCGCAGAAGCATATTCACTTTGAAGAAAATGGAGAAAAAGCATTGGAATACGTGGCCCGATGCCATACGGCCAATGCACTGCCTTGCCTGATTGTATTAGATTTAAATATGCCGCGGATGAACGGCACGCAAACGTTGAAGCACTTAAAACTGAACGAAAACTATAAGCATATCCCGGTGGTCATTTACTCTACATCGCTCAATGGTATTGAAAAGGACGAGTGCATGCGGCTGGGCGCTTACGATTATATTATGAAACCGCTTACGTACCAGGAGTGTATAGACACTGCTAAAAAACTGTACGAACTTTGCCTGCAGTTTTCCGGAACCACCTCGCAGCAATAGTCCATTTTACACTTATTTTGTTGCTGATTCAATATCAGTTTCCAACTATCAACTGCCTTTTAAAATTGATGGCTGAATATATTTACCAGTTGCTTATATTGCTGATTCTAAAACAAAATAAATGAATGGGTACGGTACCAGAGTAAAGGCTTTAGCTGCATGGCTTGCCTGTTGTTTTTTAATGGCAAGCCATTCTGCATCAGCCAGTATTATCTCTTACACAAAAGAAGCGGATGGCGTTTCTTTCAGGTTAGATAAAGGGCAAATGAAAATTAAAATTTGCAGCAGTGATATCATCGAAGTAAAATATACAGCATTGGCTTCGCTGCCTGCCAAAACCTCTTTGATTGTAACTAATAAATGGACAAAAGCTACCGGCTTTACCGTAAGCGAAAGCGGCCACGAAATTGTAATAACAACCACCCGGCTGAAAATAAAAATCAATAAAGCTACCAATGCGATATCGTATACCGATTTGAATAATACTATCATTCTTGCCGAAACCGATGCGGATAATAAAAAAATGACCGCCGCTACTATTGCCGGCATTAATACATACACTTGCGAAACCGCGTTCCAATCGCCAAAAGACGAAGCCTTGTTTGGATTGGGTTGTCACCCCATCGATTCTTTATCTATGAATTACAAAGGCCGCAACCAGGATATGGCTATAAAATACCTTACCGGCGCGGTGCCGGTATTGCTGTCTACCAAAGGATATGGACTGATGTGGGATAATTATTCTGCCTCCAGCTTTTATGGTGGCGAAGCGGATAACACGCAATTCAAATATGTATCGGAAAGTGGTAAAATGACAGATTACTTCTTTTTTTACGGTCCCGGTTTCGATCATATCATTGCTTCCTACCGCACGGCTACGGGCAAAGCCCCGATGTTTGCCAAATGGGCATATGGCCTTTTTCAATCGCAGGACCGCTATATGTCCCAGGCGGAAGTATTGAGTGTAAAAGACAAGTATCGCAACAACCATATCCCGGTAGATTGTATTGTGCAGGATTGGTTTTACTGGGCGCCTTATCCTATCGGTTCGCATATTATGAACCGCGCTAATTATCCCGATCCAAAATCGATGGTAGATGAACTGCACAAAGCCAATATTCATGGTATGATATCTATCTGGCCAGTATTCGGCAAAGGCAGCAAAGATTTTGATGAACTGGTGAAAGCAGGTGGCATGACGGATATTACCTGGGACAATGTAATGACCCATACGTTCGATAATTATTACGATGCCCATGACGAAAAAGCAAGAGCCATTTACTGGAAGCAGGCCAAAGACAGTTTGATAGCACCCGACGGCTGGGACGCCTGGTGGATAGACCAGTGCGAACCGGACAATGGCACCCTGCTTGATGCCCGCAGGCAAAGCAATTTTACTATTGGTAAAGGCATTGATTATTTCAACACGTATTCATTAATGCACACCACCGGCATCTATAAAGGCTGGCGCAACGAAGTGCCGGGCAAGCGGGCTTTCTTTTTAGCGCGGCAGGCTTTTGCCGGCCAGCAACGCAATGCGGCTACCTTATGGTCGTCCGATATTACCTGCACTTTTCCTACGTTAAAAATACAGGTGCCGCAAGGTATCAACGCCTGTGCATCCGGCCTGCCTTACTGGACCTCTGATATTGGCGGGTATCATTTTAACTGGCAGCCTCCGAATTGGGCTACACCACAAAACCGGGAGCTGTTTACGCGATGGTTTCAGTTTGGCGCCTTCTGCCCTATCTTCCGTATTCATGGAAAAGGCGAACGGGCTTTATTTTCCAACAACTGGGATGATAAAACCAAAGCCATATTACTGAATTTCGATAACCTAAGATATCGCCTGCTGCCTTATATTTATTCGCTGGCCTGGAAGGTGACCCACGATGATTATACGATGATGCGTGCATTAACGTTTGATTTCAGAAAGGATACCAGCGTATATAATATCCAGGACCAGTATATGTTTGGGCCGGCCTTTTTGGTAAACCCCGTAACAGAAAGTTTATACCACGGAAAGGATTCTGCCACTACCGAAAAAACAAGAAAAGTGTACCTGCCGGCATCAACCAATTGGTACGACTTCTGGACCGGTAAAATGCTTACCGGCGGACAGACTATAAACGCCGCAGCACCTATCGACATCTTACCGCTATATGTGAAAGCCGGATCCATTGTGCCAATGGGCCCGTTAGTGCAATATGCCACTGAAAAAACTGCGGCGCCTACGGAGCTGCGCATTTATGCAGGCGCAGATGGAAAGTTTACAGTGTATGAGGATGAGAATGATACTTACAACTATGAAAAAGGTAAGTATGCCACCTATGATATTTTATGGAACGATGCAAGTCATATGCTTACAATTACTGATCGCAAGGGATCTTTCCCGGGTATGATAGCCAACAAGAATTTCAATATTGTGTTGGTAAATGAAAATAAAGGTACAGGCGTAGCCATATCAGATCATGCAGATAAAAACGTAAGCTATACGGGTAAAAAACTGCAGGTAAAATTATAGTTGATACTAAAAGGTTGAATAAATCCTACTAACTTAAAGTTCAATTCGCAACAGCTTCGTCATTAATATTGACGAAGCTGTTTTGGTTTATAGCAGTAATTATAAAGGTTTATTAAACATCTCCTATAGTAAAAACCGGGCAGCATGGTAAAATTGAATAGTATGCGTTTGCTTACGCTTCCTTTCTTAACTTTAAATAAAAGAAAACTGTTTACTACAAAACAACTAACGTAAATTTTAAAGTGAAAATTAGTATATGGCAAATAAAAAACCTTGTGCCGTTTCGGAAAAAGAACATAAAGAATATAGTGAGGCCCGTCGTACGTTTCTGAAACAATCATCGGCGGTAGTAGCGCTGGCACTTACGCCACCCACCATATTAAAAGCAGCAGCTAATGATGAAAAGATCGCTTCATATTTTGAGCAGGTTCCCTTAACGCTGGAAGTAAACGGAAAGACTGAAAGTTTATCTGTAGAACCTCGTGTTACCTTGCTTGATATGCTGCGCGAACAATTGGCGTTAACCGGCACTAAAAAAGGCTGCGATTACGGCCAGTGCGGTGCATGCACGGTACATGTTGATGGCAAGCGGGTACTTTCCTGTTTAAGTTTAGCCGTAATGCAGGATGGGAAAAAGGTAACCACGATAGAAGGATTAGCCAATGGAGATCAACTGCACCCCGTACAGGAAGCGTTTATCAAACACGATGGCTTTCAGTGCGGCTATTGCACACCCGGACAAATTATGTCGGCGGTGGCTTGCCTGCGCGAAGGTCATGCGGGCTCGCCAGCAGAAATCCGGGAATATATGAGTGGTAATATTTGCCGCTGCGGTGCTTATTCCAATATAGTAGATGCAATTGTAGATGTTAAACAAGGAGGGCAAAAAATATGATCAACTTTCAATACACACGTCCTTCCAGCCAAAAAGCAGCCATAGATGCGCTGGCAAAAGATGCTTCGGCTCAATATATTGCCGGAGGCACCAACCTCGTAGACCTGATGAAGCGCAATATTATGGCTCCGGAAAAGCTGGTAGATATTAATAAGTTGCCTTTGCGGGATATACAAGAAGTGAACGGTGGCTTACAAATAGGTGCGCTGGCGCTGAATAGCGTCGTATCGGAAGATGATACGGTGGTGCAAAAATTTCCTTTACTATCATTAGCTTTAAAAGCCGGTGCCTCGCCGCAGCTACGGAATATGGCTACAGTAGGCGGTAATACGTTGCAGCGCACCCGCTGCCCTTATTTTTATGATACGGCCATGCCATGTAATAAAAGGCAACCGGGTACGGGTTGCGGTGCCTTAAAAGGCTATAACCGTATGCATGCTATTTTTGGTGCGTCCGACAAATGCATAGCCGTACACCCCAGTGATATGTGTGTAGCGCTAACGGCCTTAAATGCTATGGTGCTGGTTACCGGCGTAAAAGGCGATCGCCGCATACCGTTTGGCGAATTTCACCGGCTGCCCAGCGACACGCCGCAAAAAGACAATATACTGGAACACGGCGAACTTATAACCGGTGTATGGGTACCGGATGACGGCTTTACTAAAAATGTGCATTACCTCAAAGTTCGCGATCGTGCCTCTTATGCCTTTGCATTGGTGTCCGTGGCCGCTGCGCTGTATATTCAAAACAATATTATTAAAAAAGCAAGATTGGCTATGGGTGGCGTTGCGCATAAGCCCTGGCGCCTGGCCGAAGCTGAAAAAGCACTGATAGGAAAGAAAGTATCCGATGCTACTTTTCAACAGGCGGCACATATAGCTATGCGTGGTGCTAAGGGATATGGATACAACAATTTTAAATTAAAGATGGCACCAAACACTATTATAGAAGCCTTAACCGTCGCAGCAAAAGCATAAAATTATGGACAATAATTTCTTCAATATAGATAAACGAACCGAGCCGATTGACCGGGTAGATGGCCGGATGAAAGTAACCGGTGGCGCTAAATACGCTGCAGAATATCAAATACCCAATATAACGTATGGTGTAATAGTAGCCAGCACAATCGCTAAGGGCAGTATCACGGGTTTGGATACTAAAAATGCTGAAAAAGCACCCGGCGTATTAGCAGTTATCTCGCATCTTAACTCTCCTAAAGTTCCTGGTTATGATGAAGGCGCTGATCCCTCAAAAGGCCGTACTAAAGGAGAAGGGTTAAAGGTGTTCAACAGCAATAAGATTTACTTCAATGGTCAGCCCATTGCGCTGGTCATCGCCGATACTTTTGAAAGAGCCACCTATGCCGCTTCCCTGGTAAAAGCACAGTATCAAAAAGAGCCGTTCCAGACCGATGTACAGGCCAATATTAAAAATGCCGCTAAACCTAAAGCGGAATGGCTGGCCGATTATAAGCGGGGCCAGGCTGGCGCTTATAAAACCGCACCCGTTAAAATAGAAGCGGAATATGTGCTGCCGATAGAAGTGCATAACCCGATGGAACTGCATGCTATTACCGTAGTATGGGATGGCGATGATAAGGTAACGGTGTATGATAAAACACAGGGAGTAAAATCTACCCAGGAAAGTATCATGAAAGCCTTTAAACTGCCGGAGCAGAATGTGCAGGTTATTGCAAAATTTGTTGGAGGCGGCTTTGGAAGTGCCTTACGTACATGGCCACACGAAATTGCAGCACTATTGGGCGCTAAAAAAGTAGGCAGGCCGTTAAAACTGGTATTAACCCGCGAGCAGATGTTTACCATGGTAGGATACCGCCCGTACACGATACAAAAGCTGGGATTAGGCGCTACGCAGGATGGTAAATTGGTCGGCATCACCCATATTGCCACTTCGCAAACATCCTCTTACGAAGAGTTTACAGAAGGTACGGTAAACATTTCCCGCATGCTATATGCCTGTCCCAATGTGGATACGCAATATAAAATCATACCTCTTAATTTAAGTACGCCCACGTGGATGCGCGGGCCTGGCGAGGCCACCGGTGCATATGCGCTGGAATCTGCCATGGATGAACTGGCATATGCGTTAAAGTTAGATCCTATTGAACTTCGGCTGCGTAATTATGCCGAAACCGACCCGGAACAAAACCGGCCTTTCTCCAGTAAATTTTTGAAAGAAGCTTACCAAATGGGTGCAGAACGAATTGGCTGGGCCAACAGAAATCCAGCGCCGCGTTCGATGCAGGAAGATGGTATGCTGGTAGGCTATGGCATGGGCTCGGGCATCTTTGGCGCTTTTCGTTGGAATGCCAGCGTAAAGGTACGCCTGTTAGCAGACGGGTCGTTGGTTATGCAAAGTGCGGTAAGTGATAGCGGTCCTGGAACAGCTACGGCTATGACGCAAATTGCTGCGAATGCTTTTGGGTTGCCCACCGGGAAAATAACATTTGAACTGGGTAATTCGTCATTACCGCCCGGCCCTACACAGGGAGGCTCTGGCACTACCTCTACATTGGGCTCGGCTGTACAAGAGGCTTGCGTTGCCTTAAAACAAAAATTAGTGGAGCTGGCTAAAGAAAATTCTGTTTTTCATACCGAAAATATTCATACTGTTAAGCCGGAAGACCTGATCTTTGAAGACGGCCATATAGTACTGGCAAGTGA
>JAICHT010000033.1 GCA_025924755.1 Chitinophagaceae bacterium
AACTTAATATTCGTGTTATAACTGTCTTTCTCTGGACAGAATTACGCAAATAAATTCCTAATACTATAATTAATTCATCTTGGTTATTTGGTTGTTTCCAACTAATAATTCCTTTTTGCCTGAATAGTTCTACAGGTTCAGTGGAATCCGCTACTATTTCATTATTAGATAGATTGAACCATTTCCAGTTGTATGAAAAAACACCTCTGGTTGCCCAACTGTAACGCTTATTACCCGTCAGATTTAAAGTTGCAGAAGGTGAAAAATTAAAAACGTTATTTATCGTAACAGTTCCAATATTTTGCCCGGTCTCATTGTCAACGATTGCAATTATGCGTTTAAAAAAACCTTGTGAAACAAATGTATAACGGTGCCCAAATATTGTAGTTTCTACTGTCGAACCAAGCCATTCAGTTTTATATAATTTTCCAATTTGGATATTATCCCTGAAAATTGAATAATTGTCTTTGAAAAATGATGTTTCGAATGTTAAAGATTGTTGCATAAATATCAAAGGTTTAAATGTGGCACTTATATAACAGCCCACACTAAGATAGATGCAGTTGTACGCAATTGCAAATTTTCAAGCGCTTTGATTTTCATCACTTCTTCATTACGCAATATTTATTGTGCATTGACCAATTATTCCTTACCCCTAAGCGTGTGTACTTTTAGGTACAAGGATAAATGTATATTGTGCCATCTGGGCAAAGTTTCCATCGGTGTATTGCTGATGCATCTTAGACCTGGCATAGATTTGAAATCCGTAGGCCAGCTGCCTTGCGCCTAGTACCGAATTACTATTAAACTATGATGACAACGGTTTGAGAAATTTCAAACCCATATTTTACAACCCAATATTGTAGGAGAAATTGAAGATAGGACGGCTGCCATATGGCGAGTTTGAATTTTGAAGCACATCATACATCAGCGAAATAATGAGGGCGCTCCTGCCCTGCGGCAACACCAGGCCACCACCCGCTAATAAACTGGGAACGACAGCAGACGGCAGTTTATACGATTGCTTGGGCGGGCCAAATAAAGTTTCTTTACCAAAAACATAATTGGCTTCCGGCTGCACCTGAAGCATGATATTTCTTATGGGATAGACTCTTCCAAAAATATTTAACCCCGCAACGCCCTGCGCGGTTTTGCTATACGAATTGCCCTGGTAATCTCTTTCTTTCACACTAATGTACTGGGCGTTGATACCGGCACCGGCAGCAAAATGGTTAGTAAAACGGTAGCCTAATTGCGGAGAAAGATTTAGAAATGTATAATCGCCAAAACTTAAGCCTAAATTACCGGCCACAAACAACCTGTCTTTTTGAAAACCTTTCTGCGGCGCTTCTTCATCTTGTGCAAAAAGATGGGATACTGTTATCAAACAAAGAACAGCAAGAAGATATTTTTTCATTACGGATATTTAAATAATAACGAGATCAGGCTTCAAAAATTTTCCCGGCGTTTAATATATTATTGGGGTCAAATATCTTTTTTATCTGCCGCATAATATCCAGTTGTTTTGCATCAAACACAATATCCATATAGCCTTTCTGCACTAACCCAATACCATGTTCGCCGCTGATAGTACCTCCCAGGCTTTGCACCAACTGAAACAAAGCCCGCAAGCTCTGGATCATTTCCGGATCGCTTTGGCTGTTTTTGGTGCCGGGTTTATTTATGCGAATATGCAAATTGCCATCACCGGCATGGCCATAGCACACTGCATGAAAATGATATTGCTTTCCGAGTTCTTTTACGCCACGAATCAATGCAGGCAATTGTGCACGCGGCACTACCGTATCTTCTTCAATAGTATAGCCACTCATTTTCACTGCTTCTGCTACCCTTCTGCGAAGCTTCCATAGCTCCGCTTTCTGCTGGGCATCGTCGGCAAAATATACTTCGCCGGCATCATATCCGGTAAGCAGTTCTGCAATGGCTTCCATTTCGGCCATCAATGCATCCATATGGTTGCCATCCACTTCTATAATCAAATGCGCTTCTGTTTCCGGGGTAATAGGTACCGCCGTACTATCAACCATTTTACTTACAATCTCCAACGCTTCAATTTCTACCAGTTCCAAAGCGCTCGGTGTAAATCCTGCACGGAATATGGCACTTACGGCTTCACCTGCGGTTTCCAGCGATTTGAAAGGCACCAACATCAACAGGTCGTACTTGGGATGCGGAATCAGTTTCAACACTATTTTAGTTACAATTCCTAAAGTTCCTTCGCTGCCTACCATTAACTGGGTAAGGTTATATCCGGTAGAATTTTTTAATACATTAGCCCCTGTCCATATGATTTCGCCGGTAGGCAATACTACTTCCAGGTTCAATACATAATCTTTTACCACACCGTATTTTACAGCTTTTGGTCCGCCGCTGTTTTCGGCTACATTTCCTCCAATCATACACGAGCCACGGCTGCTGGGGTCGGGCGGATAAAACAATCCTTTCGCTTTTACGGCATCCTGCAATACTTCGGTAATCACACCGGGCTCTGTAGTTACCTGCAGGTTCCGTTCATCAATATCAATAATTTTATTAAGCCGTTCAATAGATAGCAGCACGCCACCTAAATGTGGTAATGCACCGCCACTTAAACCAGTGCCGGCCGCCCGCGGCGTTACCGGAATTTTGTATTGATTGCAGATCTTTAGTATATCGCTGATTTCCTGGGCATTGCCCGGCTTAATAACCACATCGGGTAAAAAGTGTAAATCTTCGGTTTGGTCCTGCGCATATTGGCCCAGCACTTCTTCATCTACAAAAACATAAGCTTCTCCTGAAATTTTTTTAAATGCATCCAAGTGCTCCAGCACAGGAGTTGTGATTGTACCTGTCGTCATATCAATAATGCTGATTAATAAAAGCGATGCAAATGTAAAGTTTCTATAAAAGGCAGCACTACTGATTTTTAAAACTCGGACACATCACTTCGTGCTTATTTCCTTTAAACTGGTCGAACAAACCTTGTTTTACCAAAGCGAATTCAAATGCACCGCGGGTGTTGTTGTAATTTTTTAAAGTAGAAGTAGTAGCATCATATGTAAAAGTGAAAGTATAGTCTTTATAACCCAACCCAATCATGGGTATTACCGCATCCTGGTAGCGATAATATAAGCCACCTATCAACTGGTAATCGCCACCGCTGGCGTTTATATCATAATGCGCATTTAAACCAGCCACTATTTCATATGCGTTGGCTTCTTCCGAAACATAGGCATTCGGGTTCACAATCCATTGATCGTTTACCATAAAACTGCCGTTTAAAAAAGCAGTATACCGTATGGGCACCCGCGTATCCGTTTCACCATAATCATCAAAAAAAGATTCGTGCGGACGATTGACGTGCATCGCAGAAAAACCAGCGTTTACATATACTTTATTTGTAGGAAAATAAGCATAGTTCATACCTACCTGCATATCTAAATACCCGATATTATTGTTGGCTAAGGCCACGCTGGTTGGTAGTTTATTATCGAAAAACTTACCGTCAAACTGGTCGGGGAACTTTAAGTTCAACGTATTGATTTGCTTATTGGCATAGCCGGTATTGAAGCCCAGGCTCAGCAAGCTGCCCGAACCTATCATTTGATGATATGCGACCGAGCCATAGACCTTGGTAGAAGTCAGGCTTCCGCTTCCGGCCACATCCCGCAATATCACTCCGCCTATTCCTATCCAGCCGTTATCAAAGCGGTTGCGCATGATTTGCGCATCGCCATAAGCACTCATAGTTTTATAGGGCATCGACATAATAGACGACCATTGATCCCGGTAATTAATACCCAGGCGGTAATCCCCATCCGGTATAAAGCCGGTGTTGGCGGGGTTTGTTACAAGCGGTGAATTGAAGAATTGAGAAAAATGCAAATCCTGTGCATGCAGAAAATCAACAAGCAACACGCTGCAGCAGGCTAGTATGATTTTTAATTTACGAGACGACATATAAAATTTCCTCACTTTATCTTATTAAAGTAATGTCACCTTTTTTAGTTATTTTTTGACCATCTACAAATTCCACATCCAGCGTGTAGGCATATACATCCATTGGCTGCAACACTCCTTTATATCGTCCATCCCATCCAGCGGCCTTACTACCCGATTCAAACATTTTTTGTCCCCAGCGGTTCCATATAATAAAGCGCATCTTGGCAATACCATAGCCTCTAACACCTACCCGGCTGTTGATGTCGCCACTTAATGGTGTAAAGGCATTGGGCACATCTACAGAAGTAGAAACAATTACCTGCACGGCTTTGCAAACAGTATCGGTACAATTGGAAGCATTATAGGCTATTAAACAGGCATTGTAAGTACCCGTAGCATTGTAATCATGCGATAGCGGTTGTGCAGAAGTGGTAAGCAAACTGTCGCCATCACCAAACAACCATTTATAATTGGTGGCGTTGGAGGACAAATTAGTAAACGTAACCGGGCGATTTAGTTCCGGTGGCTGTGGCGCAGCAGTATAGCTTGCAGTTGGTTTATCAAAAACCTGTATGGATACGGATGCCGAATCCTGGTCGAAGCAAGGCTCCGGTTCTGTAGCTACCAACTTAACGATATAGGTGCCGGGATTTGTAAATACATGAGGCACTTCCAGATCAGTGCTTTCCAGGGGTGCGGTGCCATCGCCAAAATTCCAGATAAATCTTTGCCCACCAGTGGACGTATTTTTAAACACTACACTTGATGGGGCGCAACCTGCTAATGGAGCTTCTATCTGGGCTTTTAAGGTAGGTGATATCCGCACTTCGTGCTCGATAGAATCCGGTGCATTGCAATAGGCGGTATCTATCAAATACAATACTACCTTATAAGTACCTGCCGCGGTATACTGGTGTTCAACCACACCGCTGCCCGCCGTATCTAAAGGCGTATTATCTCCAAAGTTCCATACAAATGCTTTAGGCCCAAAGGCAGGGCCATTAGGAGCCACAGAACTATTTGTGAACCTGAATTTGAACGAGCCGCAAGGCAATAATCGTTCTGATGTAAACACAGGCTGGGCTTCGTTATTACCCACCCGTACGTATTTGTAAGCCGTATCGCGAATGTTACAGCTATTAGGGTCTATTGCAATCAGCATCACTTTGTAAAAGCCTGTATTTTGATAGGTATGCGATACCTGGTAATTGGCTGCTGTAGTTGTTTCCCTTGGAGAGCCGTCGCCATAGTCCCACTCATAACTCGCAGCATTTTGAATAGTATCTTTAAATTCGATTTTCAGCGGCACGCAGCCTGCGGTATCGTTTACTACCCCGTTTATAGAAGCTTGCAAACCGGCGTGTACGCCTGCAAAATTAAAGGCAACCTTAATCATGGCCAGGTCGCAAAAGCTAGAACGGTTCACCGGTTCGGCCGCACCAATAGTGGTAGGGAAAGGCGTACGGGGCTGGCGGTTACAATCGGCACAAATGGCTTGGTAAATAACTCCGTTTTTATCAAAGCGGCTAGTACCACCATCCACATGATCGGGAAAGCCACCATCCTTACCAAAGAAATCTCCATAAAGCTGGTCGGTAGCATCACGTTTTAAAACAAAAAAGTAAAAATCGTTGCCGTCAGTATGGTCTTTAACAATCGAACTTTTTAATTTTAAGCCGGAGGTTCCGGCAGATGGAAACCCCTGAATTTCGCCTCCCCAGCCCGATACATATACGTTTTCACAACGGTCTACTAAAAAAGCAATTGGCGAAATATTTGGATACGTACCTCCTGTACCAAACACGGTAGAGTATACAAAAGCAGACAAGTCTTTTTCCAGTTTAACAATGAAATTTTTGCCTCCGGCATCCGAATAAAATGTAGGCGTGCCTTCTGCTTGCTTGGTTGGCCAGGTGCCTCTTGTTTGCCCGGTTACATATGGATATCCAAACTTATCGAACTGGATGCCGTACACCTGGTCAATAGAAGAAGTGCCTAAATAAATAGAAGAAGGCGCCCCGCCACTGGTATTAATTATCGAAACGAATCCATCTATGCTGCCGCCAAAAGCAGAACCCGTTGGCCCGTTGTGTATACCCGGAAAATCATTGCTTTCCGTACCGCCTGCTACATATACGTTTCCATCAAAAGGGTTTAATGCCAGTACATAGGCTGCATCATTTCCGGAACCACCAATATGTGTGCTATATAACAGGTTAGAAACAGTAGGATCTAATTTAAGCACTACGCCATCCTGCTCGCCCTTCAGGTCGGATTGAAAGCCATTAACCGAAGGAAATTTCTGTGACCGGGTGCAGGATGCCAACAAAATGTTTCCCCCGCCATCCAATATCACTTCACTACGGGCATCATCACCATAATTCTGTTCCAGTGAACTGGCTTTTTCATGCCCCTGGTCAATGTTCATTCCATCATCTCCTGTACCGCCAATTCTTTTAGAACCAATCAGTGCAGAACCATCAGCATTCAATTTAGTGACTATAATATCAAACCCACCCCCATCGCCTATAAGCCCGCTGCCTGTAGTAGGATAGTTAGGCGAATTGCTTCGGCCAGCTATAATTAAATTACCATCAGCATCGCACACCAGGCTATGCGGCTGCTCGTTACCAGAGCCGCCAATATAGGTGGCATACAATCGCTGGCTGCCTCTGGAATTTAATTTTACAATACCAATATCAAAGGGCAATGAACCGTTGCCCCCGCCCCAGTTTTGCTGAAACGAACCGGTGGTGGTAGGGAAGCCTTCGCTAAACACAATACCACCACCAAACATGCTGCCATCCGGGCCATAGGTAGCGGTGTAGCCCCATTGCGTAGCACGGCTTCCGGCAAAGGAAACAAACACCAGGGTCGGGTCTATAATTAAAGTAGAATTAGGATCGTAATTTTTTGCAATGAAGGTTACGATATTATCCTTTACTTGGTAATTAACCAGTACTTCTTTCTTTTCTTTACTGTTATATTGATAACTGTAAGGCGATAGTTCTTTTACGGTTCCTACCGAGGTGCCCACCAGTAATTGGCGGTCTTTAACCTGCAACCCGTTTACGCCGGTATACTTTAATGCTATATCAGAAAGCTTAGCTCCGGGATTGACTATCAGGTCGTATTTGATTTGACCATTGTACGAATAATACCGAAGGTCAATATTGGGATATAAATTTTTGATAGTAATGCCCTGGTATACTTTACAATGCGAAGCCCATTTAGAAGGGTCGTTGCCAATAAAATAATTGGTATATCCTTCCACTGCTTTATCCGGAATAATGGTTTTTGAAGGCAATGCATTTAAAAACTGCACCCGGTAAGCGTGGGAATGCATGCTTAACCGTTGTTCTTTGGCCATGGGTGTTAAATCGTCCTTATGGCCATGAACCATGTTCTGTACTTTATCCCAATCCAATATATCATGTTGTAATACGGTAAGGCCATCGTTATGAATAAACAGCGCACCGCCGGTAGGCACATTGGTCATGAACTTGACGCTTTTATCCCACTGGCCTTTATTTTCTATAAACTCAATAGGACTGTAATCCTGGCTAAATCCTAAATAAAAACTGATGCAAAAAATAAGAAGAAGTATAGGCCTTTTGTACCTCAAGGGATGTTTTGTTGAAATTAACTAATTAATACGAAAATTGTTGTGAAAGGGTTTGTTAAGATATCAGACTCCAAGGGGTTTTTCCTTTCAGTGCTATCAGATAGTATTTTAGCCTCAAATTGTCTGTCGTTTCCAGTTCCGGATCGCTCTCAATAAGTTGTTCGGCCAGCTTCTTTGCTGTCTCTAAGATAAGCTTATCTTTTATTAAATCCGCTAATTTTAAATTTAATGCGCCGCTTTGCCGGGTGCCTTCAATATCGCCGGGTCCGCGCAGCTCCAAATCCTTCTCCGAAATCTCAAAACCATTGCTGGTGGAGGTCATGGTTTTAATGCGCTCTCTTGCATCATTACTTAGTTTAGTGGAGGTCATTAATATGCAATAACTCTTTTCCGCACCACGGCCTACCCTGCCCCGCAACTGGTGCAATTGAGACAGTCCAAACTTCTCGGCACTTTCTATAACCATCACGCTGGCATTGGGTACGTTCACGCCTACTTCAATAACCGTGGTTGATACCATGATCTGCGTATCGCCAGTTACAAAGCGGCGCATATTGGTTTCTTTCTGTTCGGCAGGCTGGCGGCCATGCACCATACTGATCCAATATTGCGGCTCGGCAAAAAAAGCTTTTACATTTTCATATCCCTGCATTAAATTTTCATAATCCAGTTTGGCACTTTCTTCTATCAACGGAAAAATAATATATACCTGCCGGCCTTTTTGAATTTCGCTTTTAATAAAATCCATTACGGCGGTGCGGTGCGTATCGTAGCGGTGTACCGTTGTTATTGGCTGGCGGCCCGGCGGTAATTCGTCCATCACACTGTAATCCAAATCGCCATAAGCGGTCATTGCCAACGTTCGGGGAATCGGCGTAGCTGTCATCACTAATATGTGTGGCGGGATGACTGCCTTTTTCCATAAGCTGGCCCGCTGCGCTACACCAAAGCGGTGCTGTTCATCTATTACCGCTAACCCCAGGTTTTTAAATTGAACTACTTCTTCGATGAGTGCATGCGTACCAATGATAATAGGCAAAAGACCTTCAGATAATGCTTGTAAAATCTGCTTCCGTTCTGCTGTTTTGGTAGAGCCGGTAAGCAGGCGGATACCTACCGGTAAATCTTTTAAATATTCGGTTAAGGAGGCATAGTGCTGCTGCGCCAGTATTTCGGTAGGCGACATTAAACAACATTGAAATCCATTATCAATAGCCAGTAACATTATCAGCAACGCCACCATCGTTTTTCCACTGCCCACGTCGCCTTGCAGCAAGCGGTTCATTTGATGGCCGGTAGCCGTATCGGCACGAATTTCTTTAATAACCCTTTTTTGGGCACCGGTTAATTGAAAGGGTAAATAGCGATGATAAAAAGTATTAAAAAGCTCTCCTACTTTATCAAACACCACTCCTTTTGAATACCGGTGCCGCTCTGATTTAACCATGGCCAACCGCACCTGCGCTATAAATAATTCTTCAAACTTTAACCGCCGCAAGGCTTGCTCATATTGTTCAGCAGACGCAGGAAAATGGATGTATTTGTATGCTTCGTACCGCGATACCAGTTGCACTTTTTTTATAATGGCATCCGGCAGGTTCTCAGGTAAATCTTTTTCGGTGAGTAAGGGAAATAAGGCTTGTAACAATTTCGCTATTTGCCGGGCGCCTAAAGCCCGTGCTTTTAGTTTTTCGGTAGTGGAATATACCGGCTCCAGGAAATTCTTTGCACCGGCTGCCTGGTCTCTTACCAATTCCATTTCCGGATGCACCATTTGCGGCTTACCCATAAAAAAACTGGTACGGCCCGATACAATATATGGTTCGCCTTCTTTTAGCGTTTTCTCTACCCAGTTAATGCCTTTAAACCAAATCAATTCTATGACGCCGGTATCATCTTTTAAGTATGCCATTAACCGCCGGGCGCTCTTCTCGCCAATGATTTCAAAATGTTGCAAAATGCCCTGCACCTGTGCAAATTCTACCGCAGCAGTCAAACTACCTATCTTATAAATTTTGGTGCGGTCCAGGTGGCGGTAAGGAAAATGATGCAGCAGATCGTTGAACGTAAAAATGCCGAGTTCTTTTTTTAAAAGGTCGGCACGCTGCGGCCCTACGCCTTTTAAATACTCAATAGGATGCGATAATATGTTGGGTGAAGTAGCGATGGAAAAAGCTTTGCAACAAATTTAAGTGATACAACGGTTTCATATTGCTACAATTGCCTTTGTGCTTTTGGCCATAGAACGGTTGTAGTATGAAAGTAGTATTGCACCATTCCTTTTAGCATGCAATAATTCATAAATAAAAAATAAAACGGCACGGAAGTTAGTACCAGCGCCTTATTAAAAACAGCCAGCCGCCAGCCTACACCCGCCAATACATACAATATCATTTGTAATATGAAAAGAACCTGGTAAAATGCACCGGCACCCATGCCTGCTAATAGCAGATTGCACAAAAAAACAAGTGCGATGGCAGCAGGGCATATTACCCATCGCAACCACCGGCGCGATAAAAGCTGAAAGGCTAATACCGGTTTATTTAAAATAGTTGAAAAAGAAAGTTTTCTCAATGCCTGAAACGCACCGGCCGCAATCCGCACTTTTCGGTTTTGTTCTTCTGCCAATGATATGCTGGGCTTTTCCATAGCAAAAGCTAAAGGCTCATACGCAATTTTATATCCCTTTATGCAAACGTTTATAGAAAGCATCAGGTCGTCTAAAATAATGTCATCTTCTAAAGGTGTATATAATGAACTGCGCATAGCAAACAGTTCGCCGGCTGCGCCAGTGAGGGTGCCCATATCAGCATCCCGTTTTTTCATAAACGATTCGTATTGCCAATACCAGCTTTCGGCCATTCCAATACCCGCCTGTGTAGCAACAATCTTCTTTTCTCCTGCCACGGCGCCTACTTTTTTGTCGGTAAAATGAACCATCATCTTTTTAATACACAATTCATTCAATATCGTATTGGCATCAGTAAAAATTACAAAAGGAGTTTGCACATACTGCATCGCCCGGTTCAAGGCGGCCGATTTCCCCCTCCGGTCCGGTTGGTGCAAGGTTGTTATTTGTGTAAAAGTTTGCAGAATAGATAAAGACCTGTCGGTAGAGCCATCTGCCACTATTATAATTTTCAATTTCCCGGGCGGATAATCAAGGCCCAATGTATTTTGTATTTTTTGTGCAAGTACGTTTTCTTCATTATAGCTGGCAACTACTATGGTGACTCCCGGCCAATCCCCGTCAACGTTTTCAGGATGTCTTTTTTGTTTAAATAAACCCACCATCCATAGCAGCAACCCATATCCTGCATAGCAATAAAACAATACAAAAGTACCCACCCAAAAAATAAGTTTCAGCCCTGTCATTCTTCAGCAAATTAATAAGTTGTTTTTATCGGTTCTAAAGCCATTTTTAAGTAAACGTTGGCAAAAAAGAACAATACTGGCACATTTTTTTTGAAATCTTCTTTTTTCATAGTATACATTTGCAATACATTTTAAATTGAAAGCACACACACATACTAAACATTTTGTTTTTTACGCATTGCTAACCTCGGGTATTTATGCCGTGTGCTTCGATGTGTTCCGGTATCTGGCAAGACGACCCCTGTGCTGATAGGACGAGCCGCTAACCAAGGCCCCTATCAGTGAAGTTTCGCCGCCGCAATACTTTCTATGGATTGGTTATCCTGTTTTACAAATTTTTACAACGTGGACAATCACAATATTATCGTGAGGGTAGCTAGTCCTGCCGATAAAGTTTATTCTGAAATGATCACTTCCGAAATGGAAGCTTCTGCCAAGGCCCGGGGAACCGGTATAGCTAAAAGGTCTCCCGATTATATCACTAAAAAAATGGAGGAAGGCAAAGCTGTAATAGCATTAACAGATACTGGCAGCTGGGTAGGTTTTTGTTATATAGAAACCTGGGAAGGTGAATATGTAGCCAACTCCGGATTAATTGTAGCGCCGGAATACCGGAAAAGCGGCGTAGCCAAATCCATTAAGCAAAAAGTATTTCAACTTAGCCGCGAACGTTATCCCAATGCAAAAATATTTGGTTTAACTACCGGTTTGGCCGTAATGAAAATCAATAGCGATTTGGGTTATGAGCCGGTCACCTATTCCGAGCTGACACAGGACGAAACTTTTTGGGCCGGTTGCAAAAGCTGTGTGAACTATGATATCTTAATGAGCAAAGAGCGAAAGAATTGTTTATGCACCGCTATGCTGTACGACCCGAAAGACCATTACGAACCCACTGAAACCAAAGAATATTTCGAGAAAAAATCAAAGGTATATGAGCGGCTGATCCAGCTAAAGCAAAGCAGGTTTCTTAGTCGTTTAAGAAAGTTCCAAAGCAATCCGGTTAAATTAAAATCCGTTTTATTTAATCTTCTCAACTTTTAAAGAATGAATGGTAAAAAAATAGTAGTACTGGGCTTTAGTGGCGGATTGGACACTTCATACTGTGCAAAATATTTAAGCGATGAAATGGAATATGAAGTACACAGTATTATTGTTAATACGGGTGGTTTTAGCGAAAAAGAATTGAAAGAAATAGAAGCCCACGCTTACAAGCTGGGTGTAAAAACGCATACTACGGTAGATGCCGTAAAAGGATATTACGACCAGATAGTTAAATACCTTATCTATGGCAATGTTTTAAAAAATAATACGTACCCGCTAAGCGTAAGTGCCGAACGGTTGAGCCAGGCATTGCATATAGCCGAACATGCCAAAAGGCTGAACGCAGATGCCGTGGCCCATGGCAGTACCGGCGCCGGAAACGACCAGGTTCGGTTTGATATGATTTTTCATATTATGATTCCCGGAGTAGAAATTATTACGCCTATACGCGATATGAGTTTGAGCCGCCAGCAGGAAATTGATTACCTGCAAAGCAAAGGTGTAGAAATGAATTTTGCCAAGGCGGTATATTCGATCAATAAGGGTTTGTGGGGCACCAGCGTAGGCGGAAAAGAAACACTCCAATCGAAAGGAATATTGCCCGAAGAAGCCTGGCCTACGCAGGTAACAAAAACCGGAAGTGAAGAAGTAATTCTGCACTTTGAAAAAGGTGAATTGAAAAAAATAAATCAGCAGGTTTTCAATCATCCTGCCGAAGCCATACAACATTTGCAAACAATAGCAGGCCCATATGGCATTGGCAGGGATATAAATGTAGGCGATACCATTATCGGTATAAAAGGTCGCGTGGGGTTTGAAGCTGCCGCACCTATGGTTATTTTAAAAGCACATCATGCATTGGAAAAACATGTGTTAAGCAAATGGCAGCTGGCCTGGAAAGATCAACTGGCACAATTTTATGGCAACTGGCTGCACGAAGGACAGATTCTAGATCCGGTAATGCGTAATATAGAAGCGTTTCTGGAAAGTTCGCAGCAAGCCGTAACCGGCGATGTGTTTGTGCAATTACTGCCGTATCGTTTCCAGGTTGCAGGTATTGAATCTCCATATGATTTAATGAGCAGCAAGTTTGGGAAATATGGAGAGATGAATACCGGGTGGAGCGGCGAAGATGTACGGGGCTTCAGCAAGATATTTGGCAATCAAACTTCTATTTATTACCAGGTAAAGGAAAGCGCTGAAACCCAAGCGCAAGACACTTAATTTCTAAGCATCCGGCATCAAACAAATCATAATGAGAGTAGTATCAAAAGACAATTCCTTAAAGCATTACAAATGGGGCAATCAGTGCGATGGATGGAACCTGGTAGATGAAAATTCTTTATCAGTAAAGCAGGAAAAAATGCCGGCGGGTACGTCAGAAACGAAACACTATCATCAATATGCCCAACAATTTTTTTATATTTTGAAAGGAGCTGCTTCTTTTGAAACGGCACATTCAACAATTGATGTACAAGCCGGTGAAGGGTTACACATACCAGCCGGCACTCAGCATAAAATCATTAATAATACGGTAGCAGATGTAGACTTTATCGTATGCTCGCAACCTGCTACAAATAACGACCGTATTAATTGCGAATAACTACTTTATCAGCCGATGGAAAAAATTTCAGATCATACTAAGTTTCCCAACTCTTCTTTAGGCAACAAAAGCATCAAAGCAGGTATAGTGGGCGGTGCAGGATATACCGGTGGCGAATTGATTCGCTTATTAATTCATCATCCTTCCGTATCCTTGTCTTTTATCAACAGTCGCAGTCATGCCTCCCAGCCTGTTTACACCGTTCACCAGGATTTAATTGGCGAAACAGATTTGTATTTTTCTGATAAGCTGCTAAATGATATTGATGTTTTATTTCTATGTGTAGGACATGGAGAAGCCAAAAAATTTCTTACTGAAAATACCATATCGGAGTCAGTTAAAATAATTGATTTATCGCAGGACTTCCGCTTGTCTGCTCATGCACAATTTCAAAACCGCAGCTTTGTATATGGCCTGCCCGAATTAAATAAAAAACAGATTACAACAGCCGGCAATATTGCCAATCCCGGATGTTTTGCCACTGCTATTCAACTTGGATTGTTGCCATTGGCAAAAGCAGGTTTGCTTACAAATGTATATACCACGGGTATTACGGGCTCTACCGGTGCCGGACAAAGCCTTTCGGCCACATCGCATTTCTCGTGGAGAGCAAATAATATACAGGCCTACAAAACATTAACGCATCAGCATTTAAATGAGATATATCAATCACTTCATCAGCTACAGCAAAGCTTTTCAAGTGACCCATCAACTAACGGAGCTATTAATTTTGTTCCCTGGCGGGGCGATTTCACAAGAGGCATTTTTGTAAGTTCACAATTACACACTGACTGGAGCGAAAAAAATTTGTTGCAACTGTATACTGATTTTTACCAGCAACATCCATTTACTTTTATAAGCAACGAACCGATTTTTTTAAAGCAGGTAGTAAATACCAATAAATGCATTATACAATTAGAGAAAGTTGGCGACCATTTAGTAGTGCATTCTGCTGTTGATAACTTATTGAAAGGCGCCAGCGGACAAGCTTTGCAAAACATGAACCTGATGTTTGGTTTGGATGAATGTGCGGGACTGAATTTGAAAGCAAATTATTTTTAAACAATAAATTCCTTATAAGGAAACTTATGACTCTCTTCGACGTTTATCCGCTTAATAACATTACCATAGTAAAAGCTAAAGATGCATATGTATGGGATGAAAATGGCGTGCAATATTTAGACATGTATGGCGGCCATGCTGTGATTAGTATTGGCCATACCAACCCGCACTGGGTGCGGCGTATAGAAGACCAGCTGCACAAAATTGCCTTTTATTCCAACTCGGTTAAGATTCCCATTCAGCAAGAGCTGGCACAAAAGTTAGGAAAGGTAAGTGGCAAGGAAGATTACCAGCTATTTCTCTGCAACAGTGGAGCCGAAGCCAATGAGAATGCGTTGAAGCTGGCTTCGTTTCACACCGGTAAAAAGAAAGTGGTAGCCTTTAAAAAAGCTTTTCATGGAAGAACATCGCTTGCCGTTTCCGCTACCGATAACCCTGCTATTATAGCCCCGGTAAATCAAACAGATACCATCGACTTTTTGCCCTTCAATGATGAAGCAGCATTGAAAACCTACTTTCAAACAAAAGGTAAAGACGTTTGCGCTGTTATTGTAGAAGGCATACAAGGTGTAGGCGGTATTAATGTAGCCACAGATAGTTTTTTACAATTAATAAGGAGATTGTGCGATCAGCACAACGCCCTTTTTATTGCCGACGAGGTGCAATGCGGATATGGCCGCAGCGGTAAATTTTTTGCCACAGATCATGCCGGGGTGAACGCCGATATTTATACCATGGCAAAAGGTATGGGTAATGGTTTCCCTATTGGTGGAATTTTAATAGCCCCTGCTATCAAACCAAAGCACGGGATGCTCGGCACTACCTTTGGCGGCAATCAACTGGCCTGTGCTGCAGCATTAGCGGTATTAGAGGTAATAGCGCAGGAAGACCTGATTGAAAAAGCCAAACAGCGAGGCCAATATTTAATGAACCGGTTAAAAACTGTTGATGGCATTGAAAATGTGCGGGGCCGTGGGCTGATGGTGGGTTTTGATGTACCGGAAGATTTGAAGGACCTGCGCAAAAACCTGTTGTACAACCATAATATCTTTACCGGCGAGGCCAAGCCCAACATCATTCGCTTATTGCCTTCGCTGACTATTACCAGAAAGCAGCTGGATGAATTTTTAGAAGAATTGAAAGATGAAATCTCTTTGCTGCGTAGCGAACAAAGCGTACAAGTGAGTGACACAACCGAAGCTAAATAGTAGTGCCATAGTTTGAACCTATTAAACCATATATAAAGTTGAAGCAGTTCATCTCTGTACACGATGTGCCTGATATTAATGCACTGGTGCAAAAAGCGCTGGCCTGTAAAGCAGCGCCGTATAAAAACAAAACTTTAGGTATTAATAAGCGCATCGGCTGCTTGTTTTTAAACCCCAGTATGCGTACGCGTTTAAGTACACAAATAGCCGCGCAAAACCTGGGTATGGAAGCAATTGTTTTTAATGTGGGGCAGGAAGGCTGGGCACTGGAGTTTGAGGAAGAAGCCATCATGAGCGGCAATACCGTGGAGCATGTAAAAGATGCTGCGCCAATAATGGGAAAGTATTTTGATATACTGGCCATTCGCACGTTTCCTTCTTTAAAGAATAAGGATGATGATTACAGCGAACTGTATATGAAACAATTTATTAAATATGCCGGTATACCAGTGGTGAGTTTGGAGAGTGCCACGCTGCACCCGCTGCAAAGCTTAACCGATTTAATAACTATTACCGAATCTCTTCAAAATGCACCTTCACAAAATGTAGGCAAACGGCCTAAAGTAGTATTAACCTGGGCACCGCATGTAAAGCCTTTACCACAATGCGTAGCTAATAGTTTTTCGCAATGGATGAACGCCTGGGGTGAAGCAGATTTTGTAATTACGCATCCGGAAGATTATGAGTTAAGTCAAGAGTTTACTAATGGTGCTACGATAACGCATAACCAGGATGAAGCCTTAAAAGATGCAGATTTTGTATATGTAAAAAACTGGAGTACGTATAATGATTACGGCAAAATTTATTGCAATGATCCGGGCTGGATGCTGACCAATAAAAAGCTGGCATATACCAACAATGCCAAAGTGATGCATTGCCTTCCGGTACGCCGAAACGTAGAATTAAGTGACGAAGTTTTAGATGGGCCTAATAGTATCATCACGCAGGAAGCCGGTAACCGCGTATGGGCAGCGCAGGCTGTTTTATCAGAAATCCTGGGCAATATATCGTGAATATGGATAGATTATTTGTCATAAAAATTGGTGGCAATATTGTAGATGATGAAGTAAAACTTTCAGCTTTTTTAAAAGACTTTGCAGCTATAAAAGAAAAAAAGATATTGGTACATGGTGGCGGCAAACTGGCTACCCGTATGGCCGGGCAATTAAATATTCCGCAGCAGATGATTGATGGCCGCAGAATTACGGATGCCGAAACGCTGAAAATAGTTACTATGGTATATGCCGGTTATATTAATAAAAATATTGTAGCGCAATTGCAGGCATATGGCTGCAATGCACTCGGACTAAGCGGTGCCGACGGCAATGCAATACAGGCTCATAAAAGAGTCCATACTACTGTTGATTATGGCTTCGCCGGTGATATTGATATCATTAATACCAATTTAATGGCAACCTTACTTCATCAGAAAATAGCTATCATATTATCGCCAATTACGCACGATAAAAAAGGGCAATTGCTGAATACAAACGCCGATACCATAGCACAGGAAACAGCTACCGCATTAAGTAGTTCTTTTGATACTCAACTCATTTATTCTTTTGAAAAAGCCGGCGTATTAGCGGATGTAAATAATGACGATTCGGTAATAACAGAAATCAACCCTGCTTCTTACAACAAATTAAAAGAAAAAGGCGCTATTTTTTCTGGTATGCTTCCAAAACTCGACAATGCATTTAGGGCTATTAATCAGGGCGTCAAAAAAGTAATCATTGGTAAAGCAGAAGCCCTGCACGGGCTACTTAACGGCACCTCCGGCACAACTATCGTTAATGAATAACCGCAATATAACACAGCTACAGGATAACGCGATTGCTTTATTGAAGCAGCTAATCGCCACACCCTCTTTCAGTAAAGAAGAGGA
>JAICHT010000034.1 GCA_025924755.1 Chitinophagaceae bacterium
AAGCTTTGAGACTTACTTTTGGCCCGGCCAAACTAATGCCGATCATTACCAGCATGGTAAAGAAAAAAGACCAGCCCATGCAGATTAAAAACGGAATTTCAAATCCACCATGTCCATTGGGATAAGCAGTATACAACCAGGTATTAGTACCTGTTACTGCTGGTGCCATTTCGTTAAAGAAAACCGATAGTAAAAAACCGGTGATGATACCGGCAATGGCTGCCGCGCCAGTAGTACGCTTCCAAAACATCCCTAATATAAACATGGCAAATATACCCGGACTGATAAAGCCGGTATATTTCTGGATAAACGTAAAGCCACCCGATCCGCCAATGCCCAGCAAGTCTTTCCATGTAAACATGATGGCTACGATGGCTGCTACAAACACCGTTGTTTTTCCAATGCGTACCATCTTCTGTTCGTCGGCTTCTCTTTTAATATGCTTCTTATAAACATCCAGCGTAAATATGGTAGAAATGCTGTTTAACTTGCCTGCAAGCGATGCTACGATAGCCGCCGTTAGTGCAGCAATTGCCAACCCGCGTAACCCATTGGGCAAAAAGTTTAAAACCGCCGAGTACGCACCATCTTTACCACCATGCAACTGTGCCAGGCTACCATGCTTGTATAAAATAAAAGCGGCAATACCGGGCAGCATTACTATCACCGGCATCAGCAGTTTTAAAAAGCCTGCAAACAAAATTCCGGTACGGGCTGTTTTTAAATCAGCTCCCAAAGCCCGTTGGGTAATATATTGGTTGCAGCCCCAGTAGTTTAAATTCACGATCCATATACCTGCCACGTAGGTTAATATACCCGGAAGCTCCAGGTATTTATTGATGTCTTCCTGCGATGAACCAGCCGTAGGCCTAGGCACAATCATATGAAAATGTTCCGGCGCATCTTTCATCATTGCTTTAAAGCCGGCAATAGCACTATGCCCCACACCCAGTTGTTCACCCACTACAGATAGCGCCAGGTAGCTGGTAGCCAGCCCGCCAATTATCAGCACCGTTACCTGTATCACATCGGTATAGCCAATAACCTTCATACCGCCCAGCGTAATAATAACCGAAATAATAGCCAGCACAATCATTATCGTATGTAAATATTGGCCGCCCAATAAACCATTAATAGCAATAGCACCCAGGTATAATATGGAAGTGAGGTTGACGAATACATATAAGAACAACCAAAAGATAGCCATAATAAAAGCCACCGTTTCATTGTACCGCATGGTAAGAAACTGCGGCATGGTATAGATCTTATTTTTTAAATAAATCGGGATAAACCATACGGCTATGATAATAAGTGCCAGTGCTGCAATCCATTCGTATGCCGCTATTGCTACTCCTACAAAAAAGCCATCGCCGCTCATTCCAATAAACTGCTCGGCCGATATATTGGAAGCAATCATGGAAGCGCCGATTGCCCACCACGTAAGCGATCCTTCTGCCAAAAAATAATCGTGCGTATCCTGTACGGCTTTTTTCTTACGGTTATAAATCCAAAGCCCGTAAAAAGCTACCAAAACAAAGTAAGAAAGGCAAATTAAATAGTCGGAAAGCTGCAGTCCATTTTTCATATGCAAGTAATGTAAGATTGATAGATTTCTAACTTTTTCAAGTTGGAAATTGAACAAAATGCGTAATAAATATATACATCCGGCTTCTTATTGCGCAGTAATTTTTATAGCCTGTGTATTGAAGCCCGGAGAAGCCGCTTGTAAAACAATATTTCCTTTTTGTTTTCCGGCTTTTACAATCACTAAACAACGGCCTTTCCATGCTTTGCGCTGCGGAAGTTGGTTACTTTCGAGGCTTACCGGATTGGCATTGCCCACGCCAGCTATGGTACCATCACCTTCTATAGAAAAGTGAATTAAATTTTCTGCCTGCGGATTGATATAACCTTTTGCATCTACCAGTTCTACAGTGATATAGCTTAAATCCTGGCCATCTGCTTTTATTATTGTTCTGTCGGCAGATAACTTCATGCTGGCAGGTGGCGACGCAGTATGCAATTCAGATGTATTTACTATCTTCTTTCCATTATAGCCAACTGCTTTCAACACACCGCCCTGGTAAGGAACCGACCAGGTTGCTATATACTTATTGGAAGCATTAGTGACTTTTTTACCGAGCGACTTGCCATTTAAAAATAATTCTGCTGCTTCGCAGGACGAGTACACGCTTACTTCTAGGGGTTTGTTTTCAAAGCCGGCCCAGTTCCATTCCGGTACGGCATCCAGCCAGTTCCATTTGCTCCAGTCTTCATGTTTTGGATTGGCAGCATAAGAAGGTTGCGGCGGCTGCACAAATAAAGACAACTGGTTCTTTTTCCATAATGCATCGCGGTAATAGGACTGCGGACGTTTCCATCCGCAGATGTCAATATCACCGCAGAATGCAAGGTTCCACGGATAAAAGGAACCTGCCTGCCAATAGCCTAGCCAACCTATGCTGGCCTCGCCAATATAGTCGAAAGCTGTCCATACAAAATCGCCAATTACATACGGGTGATCTTCCACAGCTTTCCATGCGCCGAAAGCCTCCAGCGGATACGATTCCGTACCTACCATTATGCGCCCAGGCACGCGTTGATGATCCTGCTCGTAAATATCCTTTTGATTATGGTCGCCACCGGCTGCATAGTTGTACCCGCCTACATCCAACTGCGCAAAATAAGGATCTTTATCAGGGTTCAACCCATTTACTGCAGATGTAATAGCTCTTGTAGTATCCAGGCTTCTTACATACTGAGCTAAAGCTTTTTCGGTTTGCACGCCTTCCTCCGTGGCCCTTTCAGGAATTTCATTTCCAATACTCCACATAATAATACTGGGATGGTTGCGGTCGCGGATCACCATACTTTCCACATCCCGCTTCCACCAGTCTTTAAAATACAAATGATAGTCGTATGGGTTTTTACCATAGTTCCACATATCAAACGTTTCATCCATCACCAGCATACCCAGGCTATCGCAGGCTGCTAAAAACGCAGTACTGGGCGGATTGTGCGAGCAGCGGATGGCATTAAAACCGCTAGCTTTGAGCAAGGCTACTTTTCTTATTTCGGCACGGTCATATGCCTTTGAACCTAAAGGGCCATTATCGTTATGAAAACATCCTCCTTTGAGCTTAACCGTTTTGCCATTTAGCTGAAAACCATTTTTTACATCAAACGAAATAGTGCGAATACCAAAATCACTTTCATCACTATCTATCAATTTTCCATCGCTGTATACTTCAGTAATTGCTTTATACTGAACCGGAGTTTCACACGACCACAATTGCGGATTTTTAATAGTAATGGCTTGACTAAATTCAACCGTATCCTTTGCAGTTATTGTTTGCGATGATGCGGATCTACCTACTTCTACGCCGGCGGCATTTACAACTTTTGTTACAAGGTTTACCTGAGCCGTTTGTGTGTTTTCGTTTAATATTTTTGTTTGGATTTTTACCTGGGCGGCAGTTGCATTCACTGTGGGTGTAGTAATATAAGTACCCCACTGTGCTATATGCACCGGCGCTACGGTTTTCAACCATACATGGCGGTAAATGCCGGAACCGGAATACCAGCGGCTGTTTTGCCCTTCATTTTTTACTTCTACTGCAATCGTATTTTTTTTACCTGGTTTCAGGTATGTAGTAATGTCGTACCAAAAGCTGGTATACCCATATGGATGATTACCCACATGAAGGCCATTTACCCATATATCCGCATTCATATATACACCATCAAACTGAAGAATGAGGTGCTTGCCTTTTGCATCATCCGGAAGCATAAAAGTTTTACGATACCAGCCGGTGCCGCCTCTTGTAAAGCCGCCGCTAACCTGGCTGATGGCTAATGAATCGAACGGCGAAGCAGTGCCAGACAGATCCTCTATGCTCCAGTCATGCGGCAGGTCCAGCGTTCGCCAGCCGGAGTCGTCAAAAGAAGTATCTTCTGCACGCTGGCTGCCGCCCAGGTGAAACTTCCAGCCGTCATCAAATAATATAGCACTTCCTGTCTGGGCATGGAGCACAGGTATTAAAAAAAACAGGCCGGCCACTACCAGCACACTCACTTTTGAAATCATCGAATTCATGCGTAAATAAATTTAAAATCCTGTATAAAAGTTTGCTTATTTATATTATTCTTTACTGATTTTTATAAACCCTATAGTAAAGATTTATTGCTATTGAAAAGGGTGGCAATAAAGCCGCCGCGTATTGAATTGCCGGCTAAAACAATGTTGAAGAAATATTGAAAATGCATCAACGGAATATCCCATTCCACCACAGAAGTTTTGTTCTGCTTTAGCAAGCAATTTTTCATAATCGTATAGTTTACCGCTAATCTGTAGAAGCGGTGGTATAAATATAAAATAATTAAACGTACATTATACGCTTTTTAATTTTTCTCATTTCTATGGCTAAATTTTTATTGAGATTACAGCAATGGATAGTTGAACCATACCGTCGTAAGGAATTTATTTTATGCATGCAAATGGCACATCAAAGCCCATATGATTTTAATTGTTGAAATGACTATTAAAACTTGCTTAACTAAATATATCATCATAAATTTAGTTAAGCAATACAACTAAAACCAATGCACGTAAAGCATTTCTTTATTTATACAATGCTTACGCTTTTAGTAAGCAGTTTTTGTTCCGTAAGAGCACAGACTAGTACACAGGCAACGCAGGATTACTTTAAACAGGTAGACCAAATGATATGGGTAGTAAAAGACCTGGATAAAGTAATGGCTAAATGGCGGCAATTGGGCTTTGATCAATTTGCTAACCTCGGCACCGTGGAAGCATCCGAAAAGAAAGCTGGTAAAAAAATAAAGATCCGCATGGTGCAAGCGAACCTTGCAGGCGCTATAATAACCTGGATCCAGCCATTGGAAACTACTTCAGTATTTGCAAAATTTAATGCCAGCTACGGAGACGGCGGCATGAGCCTGGTGTACCATATGGATAGTAAAGAAGCGGTGCAAAACGAGGTTAAAAGACTGAATGATATTGGTATTGATGAATTGGAAGCAATAGCAGTGAATACCCCTTCCGGCATATTGAATTATGTGTTTATGAATACCCGGAAAGAAGGCAAGTACGTGCTTGGATATACATTTGGAGATATAGACAAAAACATAACGGCTCGCCTAACGCCGCAAAACAAATTTGCCATGCGGCAAAATCAATATGCATTTGTAGCAAAAGACCCGCAGCCTATATCCCAATACTGGCAAAGCATTGGCATGCCGCCATTAACGGAAGCAAAGCCTGATATCAGCGACAAAATGTATCATGGCCAAGCTGCCGATTACGATTTAAAACAAGGCTGGCAAAAACAAGGAAAAGTTCCGTATGAATGGTGCTTTTCGTTAAGACCACCCAATGTGTACCTCGATCATTTAAAACAGCACGGCGAAGGCATACACCACCTGGGTTTTGCAGTAACCGATATGGATGAAGTAATCAGGGATTATGAATCTAAAGGTTTTCATTTTTCCATGTCGGGTGCGTGGGGAGAAAAAGGCAAACCGGGCTCCGGCAGATTTGCGTATGTGAACCTGGAAGATGCGGGTGGTGTTACTATGGAACTGCTATGGAACTATCCTAATTAGAACCCTTTAAAATAAGAAGGCTGTTATTAATATGAACAGGGCAATCATTTTACTTAATACCTGCATTGCGTATTATCGGTTTTTAAGTAATAGGACTTGTAGTTTTTTGCTTTCGGATCAGTGCATCCTTTAAGATTCAGTATTTCTATATTTCTAAAATCAACCGGCTGGCTTTTTGCCTGTATGGCTATATATCCTTCAGTCAACGGCTTTCCTTCCTGGCTTATCCAATATGCCGGGTTATCTACATGAATTTGTTTATTAACCATGCCTATTCCTATCTGCGGTTTTTCGTACGATATTACCGTATCACCTTCAACAATATGTTTGATTATCGAATCGCCTAACACCATTACGGTTACCTGCACCCATTGATTGCCATTGTAAGTTTTGGAAGCAGAAGCTACGCAATGCGCCGGGCTCATTTTTCCATTCATTTGCACTTGTGTACCGTTGGTGCAGGCATTGGCAGTATGCCTTTCTCCGCTCCCAAGGCCACCCAGCAATTGCACCTCCAGCGAAAATGGGTAATCCTGGTGAAGCGTCATGCTTTCAGCAGACTGCGAATGCACCAATACGCCGCCACTTTTCACTCCCCAGTCCGGGCCGCCGGTTGCCTGCGCTCCTGTAAAACGATATTGAAAGCGTAAGATGTAATAGGAAAATGGTTGTTTATAAAAAAGATGTCCAAAACTGCTATCAAATGTTTGGTACTGATCGTAGGCCACCCGCAGCATACCATTCTCTGCACGAAACGTATTTTTATAATTATCACCTAACTGGTGACCGGCAATTTTTACGTTCCACCCATCCAGGTTTTTACCATTAAACAAGGGCAACCAATCTTCTTTTCTAACCGTTTGGCTGAAGGCATATATACAAGTGTTTAGTAACAAAAACACCCATAGCCACTTGCCAGAATATTTTATCATAAAAACGACTTAATATTAATTATTGTATAGCATTCCGGGGATCGGCTTTCATGTCAAACTGATATTCTTTAGGCGGTTCTGCACCCAGTAAATTCTTTACAAAATAGTCCCACCGGCGGCGCATCATATAGGGTGCATAACTGCCATAACCATGAGCACTGTTTGGAAAAATAACCAAGTCGTAATCTTTATTTGCTTTTTCCAATGCTTCTACAACCAGCATCGTATTGGAAGGCGGAACATTATCATCCATCATCCCATGCGCCAGCATCAATTTTCCTTTCAGGTTCTTTG
This sequence comes from Chitinophagaceae bacterium, assembly GCA_025924755.1. GTDB lineage: Bacteria > Bacteroidota > Bacteroidia > Chitinophagales > Chitinophagaceae > Flavisolibacter. The sequence goes on from JAICHT010000034.1 coordinate 6,852, forward strand.
CATAATTTTCATTGGCTTGAGCCGTATAATTATCAGTGCCATCAGGGTTTTTGGTAAGCAGCCCGATATAACGTTCGCCCCAATCATCTTCATAATTACGGTTGTCGTGATTGCCCGATTCTGAAATGCCTACCTTAAAAAAATCAGGATAGCGAAACATAGCGGCTGCGGTGGCAAAACCGCCGCCTGAATGGCCCCAGATTCCTACACGGCTGGTATCGATATATGAACATTTCTGCGCCAGTTGCCGGATTCCGGCAATTTGATCAGGCAACGTGTTTTCGGCCATATTAGGATAGTACATATCATGGAAACTTTTGGAGCGCAAAGGATTGCTGGTGCCTTCAATCAACACCACTATAAAGCCTAATTCGGCAAGCGATTGATGATCGCCCCTGGAAGCTATAAATGACCAACTGCCTACACTTCCACCCTGCGGACCCGGATAGATATAATCAATGATGGGATATTTTTTTTGAGGGTCGAGATGAGTAGGTGTAAACATCAGGCCATATAACTCAGTTTTACCATCGTGGGCTTTAACTGTTATAGGCACAGGCGGCTTCCACCCACTTGCCGTTAACCTGGATATATCTGTTTTTTCCAGCTCTTTAATAAGCTTTCCATTGATGTTGCGCAACACTGTTACAGGCGGCATATCGGGCTTGGAATAACTGTCCACAAAATAACCTCCGGATGGCGAAAAACTAACCTGGTGGTTACCGCCTCCCGGTGTAAGCAACGCCAGGTTTTTACCATCAAACCCAACTTTGTAAAGCTGGCTGAAATAGGGATTCTCCGGTTCGGCTCCATCAACTATAAAATAGAGCATTCGTTTCTTTTCATCCACTTTCAGCAACCGCGTAACCACCCAAGCCCCTTTCGTAATCTGGTTTTTCAGTTTCCCGGTAGTTGCATCATATAAATAAAGATGACCCCAATTATCTCTTTCAGAATACCAGATAATTTCATTTGACTTTGGCAAATATTTCCAATTGATGGTTCCCTGTCCTGATTCATATTGAGTAGGAACGTCTTCTTCAAAAACTTCGCGGACATTACCTGTAACGGCGTCGGCTATGCGAAATTTTTCCTGTTTATGATCGCGTGAGGTAGAAACAAAAGCAAGCTGTGTGGCATCATCACTCCAATCCACATCATCAAATGTACCGCTGCTGGAGACATCATCACTCAATGATGCCCGGTGCGGATCGGGCAAGGCTTTTATTAAAATTACTTTAGGTGTATCTACATTTATAATAACGCGCTGAATGGTAATAATATCCTTATCGCCCGGCAATGGATATTTCCACGATTTTAATGTGGGATGGCCTACATTGGTGGTTACGAGGTACATATCACCGGCATTACGCTGGTCTTGTCTGAAAGTAGCAATCTTCCTCGAATCTGGCGACCAGCGCAGCACCGGGCGGTCGCTGCTGGTCCAGCCGGCATTGTCGGTAGCATATCCATAATTTTTTATTCCATCCGTAGTTAGTTGGGTTTGCTGGCCTGTTCTCACATTGCGTACCCACAAATTGTTGTCCTTAATAAATGCAGCAAGGTTGCCATCCGGTGATATCACTTCATTACTACTTCCTCTAAACCGTGGCCTGTTCATATAATCTGCCTGCAACGAGGTGTCTTTCGTAACCGTATAATTTTGCAGATCTGCTTTCCATTGCGTACCGGCGGCCTTAAAAATTATGGACTTTTTATCAACCCCATAATTGAAGAACTGAAAAGGCAGCATGGATGCCGTATATGGATGGCCTGTAGCTGCCGAAAGTGATGTGGCCAGCCGTTGCTGATCAAAGGCTGCAGAACGGGTTCCTTTGGCTGCGTCCACTACTATAAACTCACTGCCTTGCGGCGTTAAAGTACGATACCAAAAACGATCACCTTGCAACCAGTTAGGAGTAGCGGGTGCATGGTCTATTAGTTTTTGAGTATTATATCCCATAAAGTTTTCTGCCCGCTCGTAATCTTTGCTGGTTAAAGAATTGCCCTGCTGTGCATATGCACAAAACAGATGCATACAAGCGATGGATGCCAATAAAAACCTGTTCATAACTATATACGGTAATTTGAGGTTGTAATATACTATTGAGAAATTAATGACGGGCAAATTAAATGTCTTTCAAATAATTCATCCTTTAAAAACCTGGCGGATATGGTGCGCTTCTGATATGAATACTTCAAATGCATACCGGTTAAGAAAAATTGAAGATTAAACTACATCTCAGGAAACGCAACTCCTGAAAGCATTGCACATGCGGTAAGAAAACGGTCTTGTATACCTGCATCCGCTGCTTCAGTAAGAAAAGTTTTTGGTTTTTTGTGGTAAAAGTATTTACCGGAAACCAGTGCTTCTTTATCATTGCTTGTAGCAAGCCAAACCTGCGTTTTCGGTGCATCTTCCAGGCTATCCGGTGCTCCGGCTCCGCCCATTTTTGTAGCCACCCAACCTGGCTCTAAGGCGTTACTATACACGCCTTTCCATTTACGGGCTACTGCAAAGGCCAAAATCACATTGTGCAGTTTAGAATCGGCATAAGCGCTGTAACCACTCCAGGCCCGTTGCTCCCATGTAAGATCTTTTAAGGTAAGATCGCCACTGCGGTGAAGCCCGGAACTGATGTAAACAAGACGCTTAGGCGGGTTGATAAGACAAGTAAGAATATAAGGCGCCAGTGAATTAACCGCAAACACCTGCGGAAGCCCGTCTGTAGTTTCTATCCGCCGCGCCTCCCGGTACCCGATAGCGGCATTGTGTATAACCGCATCAAATGGCCCAAGTTTATTTACCGCTTCAGCAAGCTGTTTTGTGTCTGCTATACTGCTAAGATCGCCTGCCACAACTGTTTCTGCACCCGCAACTGCCGCTAACGCCTCTGCAGCACGCCTGGCATTGCGTGCATGCAATACTACCCCATGTCCTTCTTTCACCAATAGCCGGGCAGCCAACTGGCCAAGCCCGTCCGCAGAACCTGTAATAAATACTCTGGCCATAATCGTACTGTAAATTAAAGTATAAACTTAACCGGAAAATCAGTTGCAATTTTAAAATGTATCTATGCAGGATTAATTGATAGTATTACAGTGGAGCTATAAAGAATTGATAAAACATTACACCGCATCTTATCTGTGTTTAAAAAGTAGCTGAATGCAATACCGGCTATTGAACACCTGAAATTTTATTGATCAAAGGAGCTGCATAATGCGCCAGCGACATTACGGTAACCTGCGGGTTTACTCCCAGGCTTGTAGGAAACACACTGGCATCACAAACAAATAAATTAGTATAGCCAAACACTTTAAAATTTTCATCTACCACACCTGTTTTAGCGCTTGTGCTCATCACATTTCCACCCTGCGGGTGCCCGGTACCAGTAGAAATATCAACAGAGGATTTGACGTTTTTTCGCAGGTTCAGTTTTAATTCTTCCACGGTTTTATATTCATAAAACTCAAACGTGTTGGGCATCACCCGTTCAGCACCACTTGAAAGATAAATTTCAGCGGCTTTTTCCAGCCCATCCATCAGGCTGTCAAAATCATCTTCTGTAGGCACATAGTTAATATCACGGCCAAACAAACCCGCCACTTTTACTTCTGCATTTGAAGCAGTACCTACCAATATTCCGGTACAAGCCATGTTTGCATATTGCTGCATATTATGAAAGTGCTGCTCAAACCATCCGGGCATAGCAGTAGATTGAAACATGGGCGGGTTGTACCAGGTTTCCATTACATAACGACGGTCTTCTGTTTTTAAAAAATGAGAAATCTGAAGACCATCATAAGAGTTGACCGGCTGCTTATAAGCGGCTGTTATCTGGGTACCTAAATTGAAAGCAAGTCTTTTTCCCGCATTTGCCAATCCTAAATTTGATTTGAGTAATAATATGCTGGATGAAATAGCACCGGCTGAACATATAAACGTATTTCCCTTTATCGATATGGTACGACCATTATTGAACTTACCGGTAATGGAAACAATTTCATTACCCCTTTTATTAAAACTTGTCACTTCGCAACCTGCTATTATTTGAAGCGAACCTGGAAAATTTATCTGCGTTTGCGGTAAAATCGTATCCAGCATCGAAAGTTTTTTACCATACTTACAGCCTATGTTGCAATAACCACAACCAAGACACCCTTTGATATTGGCTACCACCGAATCCAATTGCGATTTGTCGTACCCCAATTTAGCAGCGGCATCGGCAAAAAGTTTACCTCCGGGATTCAGATATTTTTCATCAGTCATTATCGGGGTATGCGCCACATGCATCAGGCTGTAAATTTCGTTCATGGACTGCTCGTATTTTGTACGATCCATACCAATGCCCATCTCATTAATCCATTTATCTAAAATATAGTCGGGTGTTTTAAAGCACACGGCGTTATTCACTACTGTGGAACCACCTACACAACTACCCTGAAATACCTGGAAACGAAAATCACGCGAAAGCTGCAAAGCACCATCCGCATACAGCCTCGATACCATATCCACTTCATTTTCATTAAAAGTGGCCGGCTGTTCGTGACCGCCACGTTCTACCAGTAAAACTTTCCGACCTAATTGTACAAGCTGATTTGCCAAAATAGATGCCGCGGCTCCCGACCCTACAATCACTACATCGGCAGTAATTTCTTTTGCTTTTACATCCGGTTCGTTCATCACCAACAGTTTATCGGCCAGTGAATTATTTTCCGGAAATTCCTGTTTTCGTTCCGCTACATCTTTCCGGTTGGAAAACCGCACATATCCCACACTTCCATATACCCGTGCATCGCTATAATAGCCCATATAACACAATTGTTTCGACATCCTGATAGCAGCCTGCACATATTGTTTGTACCATTTTGGCACTGTTTGAAATTCGATATCACTAAGAAATCTTCGTTTTAAAAAATTAAGTCTTTCATTAGGCTGCATTAAACTGAGGAGCGGATGCAGCGATAATAGCGGATAAAGTTCCATACCTGTCAATACCAATTTCATCACCCATTTGCTTTTTGCCTTAAAGCTTACCAGGTAATGATCTACGTTCCAGGCCACCTCCACAGGTTTTATTTGTAATTTTTCAGTAAAGCTGTCACCTGCAATACTAACTTCAGCTAATGCTTCTAGTGTTTGAAATTGCTGAATGGATAAGTATTTTAAACCATACCGTGCTTTGCCTGCTGCCCTGAACAATATCCAAAGAATGGCTAACACCACTGCGTAAGTAAGTAGCGGCCACCCATATAGCGTAGCAGCAACAGGTGATGCACGAATCCAATGTATGATTGTTAATACCACTGCTATCACTAATATCCATGCAAACAACCTGATTAACGGGCTGAAGCGCCGTATATCTCCAATAGCTAAAGCAAGGAATAACGTAATACACACGCCCTGTAAAAAAGAGCCTTGTGTTAAAACAGCATAGCCGTTTGCAGCAAAATTTTTTAGGAATCCAGGCGTCAGATGAGGAAATATATGAAAGAAAAGAATGAACGCCGATGCAATAAGCAGCAATTTTAAAAATGACTTTAGCCGGACTTCTGCAAGTTGTAATTCACTGTTCATAGAAATGATATTTATGCATAAAATTTTGCTATGTACATTTCCGTCGTTTTGTTCCTGCCGTTTCACTCAATTAGTCTTATTATTTACCAGGGCAGGTATTCTATTTCCTGCGGATGGCCCAGCAAAAAATAACAATAGAAAATATTTAAGCTTTCTGTAAAATGCAAATAGGCTTTACAAAGCATCAGGCTGTTGTCTCCTTCATTTGGGCATACCACGAAATCTCTGATGACACGGAAAAAACTTAAGGGCAATTTATGAAGCGGCACCTCGTAATTAAAATGAGCCAGGTGCAGGTAAGGCTGGTAAAGTTTGTGATACGGTTCATCTTTTACATAAGACACCCTGAAATACCCCAGTTGGTTTGGCCGTACTTTATGCAGCCCAACTTCCCATTGACCTAAATATTTCTGGTGGTCCTGCACCACCGTTTCATTATATCCATAATTGGCGCCGTTTCTTTTATAAAATCCTTTTTTAAATTTTTCGCCGGAAATTTTTCCAACCGGTTCATGGTTCCAGCCGCAATAGATATAACCATTCAACTTTTCAATATCTGGCGGCGTACCTGTTAGCAAAATATTTTCCAGCGTTGCTTTATCGCATTGTGCCAGCGTTTCGTAGGTCCATTTCTGCGCCATCGATTGAAGTTTTAATATGGTTTCTACTGCATCAGTATTTTAAGAAAGCATTTCAATATTGCCTACCATACAATCTCGTTTTTAATTCATTTCCGGTCAATTAACAAAAGAGGTTCTATCCGCAATGCATCATCGTTCCACCGCATCAGTACTGGTGAAACGTTGCTTTGCTGCGGATAACGCAAATGAAGGAAAGTATATACTTTATCGCCCCGTACTTCACCGGCATCCGTTTCAAATACAGGCATCCACGTTCCGGTATTGTAATACCTTCTACCTCCGTCTATATAGTTTAATTGTTCAGGATTATGCGTATGGCCAAAGGTTACAAATTGCACCTCAGCAAATTTTTCAAAAACAGCCGATGCATTTATATACAAGCTGTTTGGCGCCGTTAACCGGAGCATAGATAGTATCCGGCCTACAAAATAAGAAAGAGAAAGAAAGGCAAGATTCTTCAGAGACATAAAACCACTTTGCAACAATCCCGTTGCACTATGCGCAGCATGCGCCGGCAAGCCATTGTATATAGCAGCGCCGGTAATTAATATGGGTAGCCCAATGATAAGTAGAAACTGAAATAGATACCGAAGTGCATATGCATATTTCTTTTTTGGAATAACCCGGAAGGCAAAAGGAATATAGCAAAACAACAATTTAACTGCCAATGGAAAACGTTCCTGCAAAAGCAGCGGCAGTATTTTTTGCCGGGGACGCACATCATCAATATGCGGATAAGCAAGCTCAATGCGGTTGATAAGATAACGATTGAAAAAGGATCCAAAAGGAAGGTTCAGTTCTGTACCATTTTTCAGTACGGCGGGGCCATCTACTGCGGTAAAGTTTTCGTAGCGATGCCCATGCTCGATATATATTTTTCCATCAATCAATAACTTGTCATCCACAAAGGTTACTTGCGGGATAAGCGTACTTAATGTTTCTGTTACGGACGACTTTTTCAAAGCCGCCAGGTTCTTTGCCAATATCAGCCTTAAGTAATCCCTGACCGCTTTCCAATACCACTCCAGATCGTGGTTGCCTTTTACAACAATTAAATCATTGCCGTGTAAAATCCATGCTGCAAGGCTTTCAAATACTTTTAGGTGACCGTTGTTACACACCCATAATTTCCATATAGATTTATAATCATCCGTTTTAAGACCAAAATCCACCTCTTTTTTTGTAACGGACCTTTTTAATTCTTCTGTTGTTTTGTTTATACCCACTGCTTTCAATTCGCTTTGCCATATTGCAAAATCATCCATGGTTTCAGGGATGTTCCGGATGCGTAAAAAATCAACAAAATCGCCGTTGATAATGAGGATAGAAGTCCTGTCGGCGGAGGTGGTATTTAAATGCCCTATAAATCTTGAAAAAGCAGCGTCGGCAAAGAAATTTTCCGTGCCGTCGTAATTGCTGTTACGGTTAAAACCGGCAGCAAGATGAAGATCGCTTAATACAAACAGTTCTCTTCCGTAAGAAGAAATCTCAACTTGCGTATTACCATAAGCCGTTTGCTCAGAGGCACCGAGCAGTTCAGTAGTTGTCAAGAGCAGCGTTTTTAAATTTACTAAAAACCCTTTTCTATATAAACAGAATTACTTAATGATACGCAAATTTTTAATATAATGCAAGGTGCTGTCGCAAATAAGTAATCCAAAACTGCCCGGCTTTTAATATGGAATTATCCTTTGGCCGGCTTTGAAGGCCTCACTTCTATTTTGCTGGGCAAAGTCCTCGGATGCATATTTAAAAGGTCCAGTACCAACTGGCCAATATCTTGCGGTTGTATCTTCCAGGCATCCGCATCCGTTGGCGTATGATCGGCAAATTCCGTAGCTACGGAGCCGGGCATAATGGTAGTTACCTTAATATCATATTTCCGCAAATCCAGCATCACAGCCTGGGTAAAACCCACCAGCCCAAATTTAGAAGCATTGTAAGCCGAACCCTGTTCAAAGAAATTAGCACCCGCTAAACTGGCTATGGTTATGATATATCCTTTTGAAGTTTTTAAAGCATCTATACTGGCTTTAACGCTGTTAAATACGCCGGTAAGATTAGTATCAATGGTACTTTTCCAGTCTTGCTCCGTCAGGCTTTCTATCGGGGCAAAATGGCCTATGCCTGCATTGGCTACCAATACATCCAACCCGCCAAAATGATCTGTAACTGCCTTTATAGCGGCCACTTCCGATGCCATAGAACTTACATCCGACGCCAGCGCCAATACTCTTGACGCATCCGGACTTAATGCTTCCGCAGCCTTCTTTGCAGCCGATAAACTGCGGCTGGTAATGGCTACTTTCATTCCCTCATCCAGTAAGGTTTTAGCAACCCCATATCCTATTCCTTTACTGCCGCCGGTTATATAGGCAACTTTATCTTTTAAATTGTTCATATTCTTTAAACGTTTTATATACAAGGTTTGTTCATCGAAACTTTATCACTAACAAAGTAACGCAATAATTGCTATTGGCTTTTTTAAAGGGCTGCTTCATGCTATTATTGCCTGGATAGCGTTTCGTTTGATGCCCTGGTAGTATTAATTTTCCATATTGTTTTTAGTGTATTTCTTATTAAACCCTAATCTCAATAAGGTGCTGAAAATAATATTTTACTATTGCGACTAACCTTTAGTTTTTATACAACCAAATGGTATAAATTTCCAGTACATTTCTATTTACATAAAATGCATATGCGTAAAAAATCTGCCCCTAAAAGCCTGCTGATGCTGCTTTTTGCTTTCCTGTCTTTACAAGTCTGTATAGGCCAGCAGCCCTCTGCTGCAACCAACTTTGCCGTAAGGGGTTTTCACCTCGATCTGCGGATACAGGTAATGACCATGCCTGCATTAAAAAACTTTGCCTTAAGGCTTAGCCAGTCTGGTATTAACACCCTGATCATGGAGTATGAAGCAACCTACCCGTTTGAAAAACATCCTATGATACCTAACCGGTATGCCTATACGAAAAAAGAGATTGAGGACTTTGTGGCGTACTGCGGGCATTTGGGTATTGATGTCGTCCCATTGCAGCAAAGCTTTGGGCATGTGGATTATATATTACGCAACAACCGGTATGCCGCTTTAAGAGAAGATGAGAAAGACTGGTCGCAGGTATGCCCGTCGCAGGTAGCGGGAGACAGTGCATTGTTTACCGATTTATTTACCGAGCTGGCCGCTACCCATCCTTCTAAGTATTTTCATATCGGTGGCGATGAAACTCACTTGCTGGGCCATTGTCCATTATGCAAAAAGAAGGCTGCAGAAGAAGGCATATCCAGGCTTTATATTGATCATATAAAGATGTTATGCGCTATTGTAATAAAACTTGGAAAACGCCCGGTATTGTGGGCAGATATTGCACTTAAATATCCCGATGCCATCAAATTGCTGCCGAAAGAAACCATATTTGTGGATTGGAATTATGGGTGGGATATGAACAACTTTGGAAACCATGAAAAACTGGTACAAAGCGGATATGAAATCTGGGGAGCACCATCGCTAAGAAGTCATCCTGACAATTATTTTCTTACGCAATGGGAAAAGCATTTCAACAATATCAGGACTTTTGTACCGGCTTGCAGGCAATTAGGTTACAAAGGAATGGTGATGACTTCCTGGTCTACCTCCGGCGAATATTCTACCATATATGAGTCAGAATCCGGCATCATTGATTTATATGCCATAAGAAGAGTGTATCCTTTAACGGGTTTTAATATGTTACTGGCGGCATACGCAAAAAGCCTGCAAAGTACCGCACCGTTAGATATTGATGCATTTGTACAATCATATTGCATGAAGAATTATGGATTCGACAAAGCACAGGCACAAAAATTCTGGGTCGCACTGAAAACAGCGCCTTATGAAATAAAGAACGGAACGGTATCAGGTGCGGGGATCAGCGTAACGCAATTGCTGGATAGTGCACTTTTATCAGAAAAAACAATAAATGCTTTGACGCCGGTTAGAAACAGCACAGAGTACGAGCAATATAAAGTAATGGCAAGTGCCAGGGTGCTTTATCTAACCTATCAGAATATTGAAAACCAGGCAAATTCAAACTCGTTCACTGCTGCTGATGTAGCATTGGTATTGCCGCGGCTTCGAAAGCTTTTAGCGGCAACAGATAAGCTGAACGATCGTTTTACCAGGCTGAATCAAAGCTATTATTATCCTTCTGAAATTGCCGAAGAAAACCGGTTGCGTAAGGTAAAAGCAACCCTGTTGTATAACCGGCTAACCAGAACGAAATAAGAGAAACATTATGTTTTATAATGGATTACCACTTGTTATAAAGCGACACGGTATATGTACTCGTAAAACGCTGGCAGCCTTGCACGCCTGCATCAATGGTAATACGCACAACTATTATGCTTTATCTCTAAAAAATGAAGAATGCTATTGGAAAGTTTCAACCATACTATAGATATGTGGATTGATAGTTTAAAAACATACAAC
>JAICHT010000035.1 GCA_025924755.1 Chitinophagaceae bacterium
CTATTTTGAGCAATCTTTTAATTAGTGGATATATATACTCAAATGATGAGTAAAAACAAATTTTTATAAAGAACAAAAAATGGTACAATTCTTTAGTTATAAATAGTAAGAAAAATTTATTAACCTATAAAACTAATTTTTATGTTACGTTGGACAGTTATTTTCTTAGTAATTGCTATTATAGCAGCCATTTTCGGTTTCGGTGGCGTAGCTGCCGGTGCAGCCAGCATTGCTAAAATTTTATTCTTTATCTTTTTAGTATTGTTTGTGCTTTCTCTTATTGCCGGTGGTTTTAGAAGAGTAGACTAATTACATAAATCATCTTTTTACTCACGAGGTGTAGCCTAAAAGCTACACCTTTTTTATGCAAGATCCTGTTTAATAAAATCAATGAAATTTGATATTATCCAGCAAAATTTCATGTGAAATATAAGTATAACAGTACCCCAGCAAAATAAACTTTTTTACCTATAAATATTAGCTGGTGCTATAGATTCCCTTAAACATAAATTATTCTAAAAGCCGCCCTTATCAAAGTACTTCTTCATCGTTTGCAGTGGTTTCACTTGAATTTACCGCAGTTTGAGACGGAGCATTTACCGTTTTATGTTCCCGCTGTTCATTCACTATTACCTTTTCATCCGCAGTTGGGTCATTAGCTGGGGTATCCGATAAAGCATCATCGCCACCTTCCCTTCCATAGGTTTGATCAGGCTGATTATTAAGAGAAGTTTTACGGGTGTTTGGACCTTGGTTTTTTTTATTATTTTCCATGATTACAATTTACATATTATCGAGTAAAAACTATACCTGTTTGTAATAATGGAGATGGGGAAAAGACGTGGATATGAAATTTCAATCTTAATAAAGCAGGGAGATAGGTGCAAGGAAAACTTGTATTAACTGCAAAAATAATCGAGAGATTATATCCTATTGCAAAGAAGTAGATTAGCGGCTATCATTTAAGTTAATCTGCCAGAAATCTATATAGCAAGTATGAAAAAATTGCTTTAATGTGCAATGCGACGCTCTTTTCCAAAAACGCTTTTAACGCGTTTCCAAAGCGTCCTTTTATCATTAGCATCAGCCAGAAGGTGGGAAGAATAATTTTTTACAATAAAAGGAATTACAAATCGGGTCAACCAACCTGATTTTGCCAGCAAAATCCGTTTTACAAGTATCTCAATACCAAAGTCCACTCCCAAATTCAGCAGCGGCGATTTGCTGCGGCTTCGGGTTGTCATTTGGCTTACAAAAGAATATACATTAGAAACCGTGTGGCCAATGGGTATTAACCCTTCTTTGACGCGGCCAAAATCTTCATATACCAAAGTTTTCTGGGCTTTCAGCAATTCTTCCAGGCGAGCTTTTTCCGACAGCAGGTCTTCGTATGATTCGATCTTTTTACTCATATAGTTTTTTCAAAATGGCCTTTCTAAGAAAAGGAAAAACAATTTTTTTTCTAACTGCCACCAGCACAACCATTATTATAATGAAAATGGCAGCAACAATAAAAAAGCCTCCGGCCCTGCTATTAACCAGGTCGCCAAGCCACCATGCGAGACCCATTCCTAAAAAAAACAAAGTGATGATAAAAAGTAAAAGCGTGGTAACACCCGCCATTGCTGTAGAAACAATATTAGTTGCCTTTTCAGTAACTTTTATTAATCCTAACTTATAATATGTATCAACTAAATCGGTAAGGTGGTGAGTAAGATTCTCAGCTTTACTTTTTAAATCTTCCATTGACTATTTACTTTTCATAAAAAAAGAAAAGAAAAAGCAGGCCTTTATTACAAGGCCTGCTACAATATTAACTATAGCTTTCTTTCAAATTATTTAACCGGTCAGCTGCATCGCTGGCAGCTTGTGTACCCTTGCCTTTCAAATTTTGTAATTCACCTTTTGCATCTGCAAAAAGATCTGTTAAATGGTCAGCCCAGTCACCTGCGGTTCTTCCGATTTTCTTTCTTAAATCTGTGCCTTTTTCAGGTGCTAAAATTAATCCAACTACTACACCGGCAGCAGCAGCTCCTACCAGGCCTAAAATAATTTTTGATTTAGTGTTCATGATTCTTGATATTTAAATTATTAATGAGTTCACCAATAACTTGTAAATAATCGTACCAAACTCACTCATTTTACCTATATCAGAGGATGAAAGCTCTTGTGTAGAAAATTCTACATCCATAAGATTAAGCATTTGATATCAGAGATGCTTTGTTAAATGATGTTTGGTATAATAATTATTACATGGTAAGTGATGTAATTTATGAAACAAAGAAAGAAAGTATTTATAATCGATGACGAGGTAGACCTGTGCATGCTCATGAAAGCGTATTTTTTGCGGAAGAACTACGAAGTGTATATTGCCCATACCCTTTCGGATGGTATGAACCGTCTTGCACAGATTACACCCGACTTTTTATTTATTGATTATAATTTACCCGATGGGTTAGGCTGGGATAAATTACCCGAAATGTATAGCCGCTTTCCTAATGTACATTATCACCTGATAAGTGCTTTCCGGCCGGTGATGCCTGCAAATTTGGATGGCTCTAAACTTACCGTATGGGAAAAGCCCATCAGCTTAAAAGCTTTGGACAATTTCTTTTAAAAAAAGGGTGATTTAATCACCCCATATTTCATCTTCACCTTTTAACCATTTTTTTACCAGTCGGGTACTTACCGACTTTGGACGTTCGAGCGGAAAGTTTAATGCCCGGTCCCAACATAAGCTGGCTAATACACCCAGTGCCCTGCTTACTCCGAACAACACCGTATAAAATTCATACTCCACCATACCATAATGCACCAATAATGCCCCGCTATGTGCATCTACATTGGGCCATGGATTTTTTATTTTTCCCAATGATTGAAGTATAGGAGGCACTGCTTCATAGATATTCCATACGGTTTGCACCAAAGGGTCGTTAGGCATATGCTTTTTGCCAAATTCCATCTGGGCTGTAAAGCGTGGGTCTGTTTTGCGCAGAACGGCATGCCCATATCCGGGAACTACTTTACCGGCCGTTAATGTTTTTTCTACATAACCGGCAATTTGTTCCTTGGTAGGAAGTTCGGTTTTTAATTCATTCCTTAATTCAAATATCCACTTGATTACTTCCTGGTTTGCCAATCCATGCAATGGCCCAGCCAGTCCGTTTAACCCGGCGGCAAAACTCAAATACGGGTCGCTTAATGCGGAACCCACTAAGTGTGTGGCATGTGCAGATACATTACCGCCTTCATGATCGGCATGAATGGTCATATATAAACGCATCAGTTCTTTAAATCCTTCATCCTGATAGCCCAGCATATGGGCAAAATTGCCGGCCCAATCTAAGAGCCCATCGGGTTGAATATGATCTCCACCTTTATATTTTCTTCTATAAATGTATGCAGCTACTCTTGGCAGGCGGGCTATTAAATCCATCACATCATCAAACATCACATCCCAATAATCTTTTTTGCTCATACCTGCTGCATATCGCTTTGCAAACTGGCTTTCCGTCTGTAGCGCCATTACCGCCACCACAAACTGCGTCATGGGATGCGTAGCTACCGGCAATGCTTCAATTGTAGCAAATACATGATTGGGTACGTGGCTCCGGCGCTGCCATACAGCAGTAACATGTTGTACCTCTTCATCAGTAGGCATTTCGCCCACCAGCATCAAATAAAATAATCCCTCGGGTAGTGGTTCCGATCCCCCTTCTGCTTTGGGTAATTTTTCCTGCAACTCGGGTATTGAATAACCCCGGAACCGTATTCCATCTTGCGCATCTAATAAAGAGGTTTCACTTACCAAGCCGGTTATCCCCCGCATGCCCTGATAAATTTGAGATAGCTGTACCTCCCCGATTGTTTTTGTGCCGTGTTCTTTCAATATATCTTTTATCTCTGCAGCAGTTGCATCAGCTTTTGCTTTAAACCTGTCCTTTATTATTCCCATTTTTAGTATTTCAATTTATGAAAGATAAATTTTTGCCCCTTAAAGGTATAGAATGCGTATGGTGCAACAAAAAATTTGCTGAATCTTTACGGGTATCAACTTATTATTTAGGAGCCCTGCGATACATGTAATAAGCGACTGCGCTAAACACTATATTGGGCATCCAGGCGGCAAGTGAAGGAGGAAAATTTCCCTTTACAGAAAATACTGTAGAAAACCGGTCGGATAGAATAAAAAGTGCGGCTATGCCAATACCAATAGCCAGGTGCAAGCCGCTGCCACCGCGGGTTTTGCGCCCTGCTACTACAGCCCCAATTAATGTAAGTAGCATCACGGTAGCCGGTGTAGCGGAGCGGCGGTACTTTTCCACTTTAAGCGTATTTAGCCCCTCCGCACCACGCAGTTCTTCCATATGAATGTATTGATCCAATTCCGGCGTAGTTAGTTTGTCCTTCAGGTATTCGTCTTTGCGCAAATCAGCCGGTTTAAAATTCAGGTTCATATTCAACTGCGGTATTTGTCGGATCGTTTCCTTCATGGAATCAATTTTCCGTTCCGTTACACTTAATAATTTCCAATTTTTTTTAGCCGTATCCCATTGCATGGACTCTGCCCTGATATTGTAGAATTCTTTATTATCCCTGACCTTTTCCAAAAAAAATTTACTGGCGGTTTTAGAAGCCGTATCGTAATACTTGATACCTGCATAGGTAACAGAATCTACCCGCAAATAATAAGAGGATTGGTTGCCCGAGTTTTGAGACGGATCGCCCTTATCAAAGTAAGTGGCTTGAAAATTACTGCGTATTTCATTGGCTTTGGGTATGCCATAGCGGTTGGCAAACCAAAGGCCGATAGCAAAAACAAGCCCGCCAATCATATATGGCCGCAACCACCTGTTATAGGTAGTGCCGCTGGCCAGTATGGCAATTATTTCGGATTGTAATGCCATTTTGCTGGTAAAAAAGATAACAGCAATAAATACAAATAAAGGATATAATAATCCCCATATAAAAGGTACAAATCCAAAATAATATTGCGTAATGATCTGCGTACTGCTCAATCCCGTTTTTACAAAATCATCCGTTTTTTCGCTGCTGTCAATTGCTACCGCAATAATGGTAAACAATAGCATGCAAAAAATAAAGGTGGTAAAAAACTTTTTTAATATATACCAATCCAGTTTAGTAATCATTGCAAAGGCGAAGTAAGTATATAATCGGGAAACGAGGATGCAAAGAATTGATAAGTTTTACGCCGGGCTATTAACAATATAAACTTCTTTATCTTGTAGAAGTAGAATACTTGTTAAGTTTTAAAAAACTGCTGGCAGTATAGCCGATTGTTATTTAATTTACAATAGCTAATTATATACTAAAAGCACAATTACTATTGCAGCATATGGAATCAATTAAAATTGCAACCGCCCAATTTGAAAATAAAAGCAACGATAAAGCATATAACCTAAGCGTGATAGACCAACTGTCTCAGCAGGCGGCGCAGCAAGGCGCCAAAGTGGTTTGCTTTCACGAATGTTCCATAACCGGGTATACGTTTGCGCGGCATCTTTCTAAAGAGCAATTGTTGCAGGTATCCGAAGTTTTTCCGGATGGGGAAAGTGTGCAAAGGCTGATTCAAATTGCTAAAAAAAATAACATAGCCATACTAGCCGGACTATTTGAAAAAGACAAAGAAGATAAAATTTACAAAGGATATGTATGCGTGGACGGTAATGGCCTGATAGCAAAATACAGAAAACTGCATCCATTCATCAATCCTAATATTACACCTGGCAGCGAGTATTGCGTGTTTGATTTATATGGTTGGAAATGCGGCATATTGATATGCTATGATAACAATGTAATTGAAAATGTAAGAGCCACCAGTTTGCTTGGCGCTGATATTATTTTTATGCCGCACGTCACCATGTGTACGCCTTCTACCCGTCCCGGTGCCGGTTTTGTAGACCCAAAGCTGTGGGAAAATAGGGAAGCCGACCCTACATCATTGCGACTGGAATTTGATGGTATGAAAGGTCGCGACTGGCTTATGAAATGGTTGCCTGCCCGGGCCTATGACAATGCCATATATGCTATATTTTCTAATCCGATTGGTATGGATGATGACCAGTTGAAAAACGGCTGCTCTATGATTGTTGATCCGTTTGGAGATATAATAGCAGAGTGCCGCACTTTAGGAAACGAGGTGGTAACGGCAGTTTGCACACCCGAAAAACTTAAAGATGCAGGTGGATACCGATATAAGAACGCCAGAAGAGTGGACTTATATAAAGAGATCATCAGCCTGCCCCATAAACCCGAACAAAAAGTAGCCTGGCTTACAGGCGAAGAGTAATATAAGATCAGGCATATAAATTATCGCTTGCATTTATAAGCCTGATTTAGTTTTACGTAACTACCAGTATTATAATCTGGTTTTTAGCAGCGGCACCATTTCGGTTTTCCAACTTAAAAAATCGCCTGCTATAATATGCCTGCGGGCTTCTTTTACCAGCCATAAATAAAACGCCAGGTTTTGAATACTGGCAATGGTTAAGCCCAGTAATTCGCCCGATTTAAATAAATGCCGCAAATAAGCTTTGCTATAGTAGTTGCTTTCTTCACAATCCAAACCATCATCCAGCGGCGAAAAATCGCGTTCCCACTTTTTATTATCAATATTAATAATTCCTTTGGTGGTAAACAGCATGGCATTGCGGCCGTTGCGCGTGGGCATTACGCAATCAAACATATCTATACCCAGTGCAATGCATTCCAAAATATTCCACGGAGTACCTACTCCCATTAAATACCGGGGCTTATCTGCAGGCAAATTCTCACAACACAATCCGCATATCTCGTACATCACCGGTTCGGGCTCACCTACACTCAGGCCACCAATAGCATTGCCAGGAGCGTGTTTAGAACTAATATACTGGCAGGATTCTTTTCTCAGATCGTGATATACGGCACCCTGCACTATAGGAAACAGGTTTTGCGTATATCCATACCGGTCAGGAGTAGCTGTAAAATGAGCTACACATCTGTCCAGCCAGCGGTGCGTTAGCTGCATTGAATCCATTGCATATTTATAGGTAGAATTGGCAGGGGGGCATTCATCAAAAGCCATCATAATATCTGCACCAATACTGCGTTCAATATCCATTACTTTTTCGGGTGTAAATAAATGTTTGCTGCCATCAATGTGGCTTTGAAATAAAACGCCTTCTTCATTGATCTTCCGGTTAGCCGCCAAAGAAAATACCTGATAGCCGCCACTATCTGTAAGTATCGGCTTATCCCAATGCATAAAACGGTGCAGGCCGCCAGCTGCTACTATGGTTTCCATGCCAGGCCGCAGGTATAAATGATAGGTGTTGCCTAAAATAATTTGTGCCTGTATATTGGTTACTAACTGGTGCTGTGTTACTGCCTTTACGCTTCCTATCGTACCCACCGGCATAAAAATGGGTGTTTCAATAACGCCATGCCCGGTGGTAATGCTGCCGGCACGTGCAGCACTCCTATTATCGTTTGCTTCTAACTTAAATTCTAATACAGCCATAAGGGCCGCAATTTACAATACAACAGTTTGTGAGTGTTATTTATCCATTTTTCAACAGTTGTGTATATTGTGCATGATTTGTCTTAAACGGCAATGATCTTCATACCCATGCTTGTACATTGGAGCGGAATTATTTTTACTGCTTTTTTGATTGTTACAGCCGTTCAGCTTTTTTATTACGGGTGTTTTTTCAGTCGCCTGGCATTTTACCGGCCAGAGCCCAAACAGCAATCGCAGCAGCACCCGGTATCAGTTATTATCTGCGCCAGGGATGAAGAAGAAAACTTAGCCGACAACCTTCCCGAAATCCTGACACAAGAATATCAAACAACGCATGAAGTACTATTAATAAACGACAACTCTATAGACCATACCAAATATATTTTAGCCGAACTGCAAAAAACATTTAAGAAGCTGCAGGTAATTGAACTTACACAGGAAGCCAAATTAATTAAAGGCAAAAAATACCCGTTAACGGTAGGAATTAAAGAAGCAAGATATGGAATTGTATTGCTCACAGATGCCGATTGTAAACCTGCCAGCCAACAGTGGCTTTTAAAAATGCAGGATGCCTTTACTCCCGGTATTGAAGTAGTGCTGGGCTATGGCGCTTATTATAAAATGCCCGGATTTTTAAATAAAGTCATACGTTTCGAAACCCTTCATACGGCGATGCAATATTTAAGTTTTGCCTTAGCTGGTATGCCATATATGGGTGTGGGTAGAAACCTATCATACCGGAAAGATCTGTTTTTTAAAAATAAAGGGTTTTCTGTATTGAAAGATGTGCAGAGCGGCGATGATGACTTATTTATAAACCAGGTAGCTACTAAAGAAAATACCGCTATCGTAATTGATCTGGAGGCCTTTACCTTTTCAAAGCCCAAAGAAAACTGGGCGGCGTGGAAGCACCAGAAAATGCGGCATTATACCACCGGGAAATATTATAAACCCGTTCATAAGTTTTTATTGGGACTATATGCTATTACCCAGTTTCTTTTTTACCCGCTGTTCATTGCATCGCTACTTTCTTTTGACTGGCGTTGGTCTTTAATATTGCTTGCCATACGGTGGGGCACTCAGGGATTTATATTAAAAAAGGTGATGCATAAGCTGGGTGAAAGCGATCTTTTTTCGAGCTTTATTTTGTTTGATATGTTTATGGCTGTTTATTATATAATGTTTGCACCGGCACTATGGAAGCGCCCGGAAAAAAACTGGAACTAGCAGCCTTTTCCTCTGAAGAAACATGTTGGCTTCGCAAAATCAATATACCGCCACTTTTGCCGGATGATTAATTTTGCGGATGATGGATATAATCACTTCTTACTTCTCAGAATTTTCTGAACAACAATTAACGCAGTTCCGTGCATTGGAAGATTTGTATAAAGATTGGAATTCAAAAATTAACATTATTTCACGCAAGGATATTGACAGCCTGTATCAAAAACATGTGTTGCACTCGTTAAGCATTGCCGCGGTATTTAGTTTTCCGGCGGAGGCCACTATTATTGATATTGGCACTGGTGGCGGCTTTCCGGGCATTCCACTTGCCATTTTTTTTCCGGAAGTACAGTTTCATTTAGTAGATAGCATTGCCAAAAAATTAAAAGTGGTGGAAGCAGTAGCACATGCAATCGGCCTAAAAAACGTAACCATACAACATACCCGAGCCGAAGATATCAGAAACAGAAAGTTTGATTTTGCTGTTACCAGGGCTGTTGCTCCCTTAAAAGAATTATGGCAATGGAGCAAACCACTATTGAAAAATTCAAAGTTCAATACTCAAGGTTCTGAAAATGGAGAGGAATTACAGTCGGGATTGATATGCTTAAAAGGCGGCGATCTGGCGCAGGAGATTTCTGAAAGCGGTACAAGGCCAAGAGTAGTAGCGTTAAGCGAACTGTTTGAAGAAGATTTTTTTAAAGAAAAATACTTGTTGTATATAAAAAAATGATACAGTCTACAGAACAAAAAAGCCTCCTATAATGGAGGCCTTTTTGTTTGCTATAAGGATTTTACCATTTCAATTCCAGCTTATTATTTTTTCGCTCTATATCAGCCATGCGGTGCGATGGATCAATTTCTACAGAAACAATATCAGCCAAATGCCTGGTGGTTTGTATTTCGTAGCTGTCACTTGTCCAATACCATTCCGGGTACACTTTTCTTGGCGACTGGCCGGCATCTGCAGGCTTATCGCCGTACATTAAATTTAAAGGCACATAATGCCATTCGCTGCTGCTATCTTTAAACGTCACTTTTACATCTATCGGCATAGGCATTAACCCTATTCGGCGCAGGCGAATTTTTGTAGCGCCGCCTACTTCCCACAAACTATCTATACTGTAATCTATCGTTTTGGTGCTATTCACCCAATATTCTTTATACCAGTCCAACTTCATATTACTCACCTTTTCTGCTACCCGGATAAAATCACTGGCATTTGGATGCTTGAACCGCCACTCTTTATAATACTCCAACAATATTTTGTCTCTTGTGGCATCGCCTACTATATATCCCAATTGTTCCATAAAAACGGCACCTTTTGAATAAGCGGCAAGGCTATATGCAAAGTTAGTATTATAGTGATCAGAATGCGTAGTTAACGGTTCTTCTTTACCACTTTTAGCCAATGCGAAATACCCGCCATAATCACGTTCAAACGTATTGGCAAAACTGGAGTCGCCTTCTAAAAAACCTTTTACTCTGGAAGCAGCATAGGTAGTGAAGCCTTCATCCATCCAGGGATATAACGATTCATTGGTGCCTAACATTCCCTGGTACCAACTGTGCATCCATTCGTGTAGCCAGGCGCCGGGGTCCATAAGCAAAGTAGCCATGGGATATTCCATGCCGCCATCACCGCCATGCACAAACGAATATTGTTTATACGGATAGGGACCGAACGTTTTTTCAATATAAGGTAATGCCCGTGCAGCGTTATCTAATATAGCTGTCCACTCTTTATCTGTAGCGTTTGTAGGTTTGTAAATAACATTTAGCGTAAGGTTGTTGCGGACTTTGCGGCTTACGTGTTTAAATTCCGGATCGGCGGCCCACATAAAATCGTGTACATTGGGTGCCGTAAAATGCCAGGTCAATTTTGCGCCTGAGGGGCGAGTTACTTTTGTACCGGCGTCTTCATATCCATATCCTATTTGATTAGCGTTTTGCAAATACCCGGTGCCACCCAACAGGTAATTTTTATCAATAGATATCGTGACATCATAATCGCCCCATACGCCATAAAACTCCCGCGCTACATAAGGTGTAGGATGCCAGCCTTCATAGTCATACTCACACATTTTAGGATACCACTGGCTCATAGAATACCGCACTTTAGTTTCGGGGTTATCGCGGCCGCTACGGCGTATTTGTATGGGCACCTGCGCCTGCCATTCCATATCTAACGTAGTAGTGGAATGCGGCAGAATCGGTTTGTCCAAATCTACTTCCAGTATAGTTTCGTGCAATTTGGTTTTTTGTGGACGGCCATTCATTTTTACAAAAGCTACTTTTTCATACCCGATCTCGCTATCGCTTAAATGAAGTATGCGGTCCGTAACTCTGGGATCCCAATCCGCCCGGTCATTTCCGTTCCGGTCTTTACCCATACTAATGGTGCCTTGGCGGCGGCTGCGCACATCCATCATACTATTGGGCTGAAACGCATTCCAGTATAAATGATAAAATACGCGGTTTAGCGTATCCGGCGAGTTATTGGTATATACCAACTTCTGCTTGCCGGTATACTGATTGGTTTGCACATTCATGTCAATATTCATCGTGTACTTTACCCGCTGCTGCCAGCGGTCAGGTTGTGCAAAAGCGCTGACAAAAACAAAAAAAGCAAGTAATAAAGCCAGGTTCTTTTTAATCATATACGAATCAAATAGAAATGAAAATATTGTAAAAAATCAGGTTAAAGTGTAATAGAATCACGGGTTAAGCGGCCGCTTTTATCAAAAAACAAATACTTTTTCTGTACATCGCTTTTACTTACTTTAAAGCGGTACGTTTCTGTATTGCCGGGAGCGGTGATGGCCATCACTTCTTCTGTTTTCCAATCGTTGGCATATTTACTTTTCTTAAAACCATCCTTCACGGCTGGCGGCAAACTATCCATGGTAAGTTCTTTTTGCGTTTCTTTCCAGTCTCCTTCATAGTTATACAGGGCCACCATTTTACTGCTGTCCTGCATAAACTCTACCCGCACACTTGTCAATGCATCTTTATAGGTTACCTGACGGGCAGTAGGATATTGATTGGTAAATGCAGTGGTAACCTTTGCGGGGATTTTTATGATCTGCGCATGTGATGCTGTGTGGAATATCACAAATGCAAACAGTAGATTCAGTATCTTTTTCATGATTATAATTTTAGATGTTGCTACAAATTTGCAGCGGAAAGGACAAAAACAAACGTTATTCTTTTCCGGCAACTACTATAACAATTTCGCCTTTTACCGTTTTACTTTTAAAATAATTACACACTTCCGTTATAGTGCCTCTTTTATTTTCTTCAAACATTTTGGTTAATTCACGACTTACCGAACACAACCGCTCTGCACCAAAATACTCGATAAAATCCTCTAATGTTTTTACTAACCGCACCGGCGATTCGTAAAAGATCATGGTCCGCTCTTCTTCTGCCAATGTTTTTAATGCAGTATGCCTGCCTTTTTTTAGTGGTAAAAATCCTTCAAATGAAAACCGGTTTGCAGGCAGCCCGCTATTTACCAAAGCAGGTACAAAAGCCGTAGCGCCGGGCAAGGTTTCTACGGTGATATCATTTTTAATACACTCCCGCACTAACAAAAAAGCAGGGTCGGAAATAGCGGGCGTGCCGGCATCGGTAATCAATGCCATCTTTTTTCCGGCTTGCAACTGGTCTACCAAATGCTGCACTATTTTGTGTTCGTTGTGCTGGTGGTATGGGCTTAGGGGCTTGGTGATATTATAATGGTTTAACAGTTTGGAAGAAGTCCGCGTATCTTCTGCCAGCACTACATCTACCTGCTGCAACACTTCTAATGCCCGAAGCGTAATATCTTTTAAATTGCCGATGGGTGTAGGAACCAGGTACAACATAAGCGGTACGTTTAAAGCTTCAAACTACGAGCCATATAGCTTTGGGTAGCCCACAGCTCACCACATTTTAAATTGATATTTCGTAATACTCCATTACCGGATTGGCCAGTAATTTTTTGCTGGCTTCTTCTGCAATTTTTTTTGCTTCCTCGGCAGATGGGGCATCCACCTGCAACGTAATATGCTTCCCAATCCGCACTTCTTCCACACCTTTCAAACCCAGATTACTTAAGCCGCCTAAAACCGCTTTACCCTGCGGATCGAGCAATTCTTTTAATGGCATCACTTTTACCTGAACTGTAAATTTCATTGGTGAAAATATTTGGCGCAAACGTACAGAATTGCAATCATTACTATACAGGAATATCGATGTTTTGTTTTTGTGCCGGTATGGTATGTTGTGGTTTAAAAAACAACGACAGCAGTACATATGCAATAAAAATTACCGGAACTGCCAGCCATTGCAAGAACAGAACACAAACGATACCAATAAAAATTAAGATATACTTAGCTGAATTATTACGATATGAAAAGTTGCTAAACTTTAATGCCATAAACCGTTGGCTGCAAAGCATCAGGTAACTTAGCACAAGAATGATAGCATATAATACCCACTGATTGATTAAGTAAAACTGAACGCCAAAATACTGGTATAAAATAATAAGCGGAAACGAGGCA
Source organism: Chitinophagaceae bacterium (assembly GCA_025924755.1). Taxonomy (GTDB): domain Bacteria; phylum Bacteroidota; class Bacteroidia; order Chitinophagales; family Chitinophagaceae; genus Flavisolibacter. The sequence goes on from JAICHT010000035.1 coordinate 13,291, forward strand.
ACCGCCAATGCTGCTGCCGGAGAAGGCACTCCTCTAAAACTATCGCTTTGATCGGTGCTGATATTAAAACGGGCTAAGCGATATGCTACAGCGCAGGAAAAAATAAAAGCCGGCAATAAGGCAAGGATAGAAACATTCAGCCCATTTTCCTGCTGTGCATAACCTATACGCAACAATTGATAGAGTATCATTCCCGGCGCTACGCCAAAGCTTACCACATCGCTTAAGGAATCGAGTTGCTTACCCATTTCGGAAGAAGCTTTGAACAGGCGTGCAAAAAAGCCGTCAAAAAAATCTACAATCGCAGCCAAAAAAATAAACAAAGCTCCCCACTCTATCTTTTCGGGTAAATTAACCTGTGTAGCACCGGAGTCATCCATCAATACAATCGTTTCGCCGGTTTGCAAAATAAAAACAATGGCAATGCAGCCGCAGAGCAGATTAAGAAGCGTAAAAAAATTGGGAATGCGTTTCATGCAATTTGTAAATTAAACCGTTCAATGGGAAGTTATATTCATAGTACGATTTCCATTCTTTAATGTTGACCTCACTTTTTCATCAGGGCTTCAATATCCTCAACTGTTATTGGAATGTTTTTCATCAGGTCTATATTACCATTATCGGTAATCCACACGTTGTTTTCTATGCGGATGCCCATTGCTTCCTGCTCTATATAAATGCCAGGTTCGATAGTAAATACCATTCCGGGCTTTATCGGTTCGGTGCGGGTTCCCAAATCGTGCACATCAATGCCTAAATGATGTGATATGCCATGATATAAATATTTCCGGTATGCCTTGTTTTCCGGGTCTTCGTTCTTCACATCCGCTTCGGTCAGCAATCCTATTTTTATAAATTGCTGCGTGGCTTCTTCGCCTACTTTATCGGTATATTCATTAATGGATATGCCCGGTTTTAATATGCTTTTGCAATAATTATGTAAATGCAAACAGGCGTTATATACTTCTTTCTGGCGTTCGGAAAATCTTCCGTTTACGGGAACCGTACGGGTTAAATCGGCTGCGTAGCCGCCATATTCCGCACCAAAATCCATCAATATTAATTCGCCGTCCTTGCATTCCTGGTTATTGCTTACATAATGCAGCGTTCTGGCCCTGTCGCCGCTTGCAATGATGCTTCCATAGGCTTGACCGGTAGCCCGCTGGCTTAAAAAAGAATGCATGATCTCCGCTTCAATTTCGTACTCCATTACACCGGGTCTTATAAATTTTAGCAGCCGCTCAAAAGTGTTTTGGGTAATATCAATTGCTTTTTGCACCACCTCTATTTCAAACGGCGTTTTAATGCTGCGCAACTCTTTCATCACCTTTGCGGCCCGTTCGTATTGATGCAGCGGATACCGGCTTTTCATTTTTTCTACAAAACGATAGTCACTTGTTTTTAACCAGCTTCCTTTTCGGTCGTTTTCATTCGTATCTAAATATATCGTATCCGTCAGGTGAATCCATGTTTGCAATACTGCTTCTATACTATCCAGCCACACTATAGTACTAATGCCGCTGATGGCCGTTGCTTCTTCTTTGCGCAGCCGCTTTCCATCCCATTTTTCCTTCAGCTCATTGGGCCGCACCAATACCAGCACTTCTTTGTATTTAGCGTCTTTATTGTCCGGATATAATATAACCATGCTGTCTTCCTGCGTAACGCCGCTTAGCCAGTACAAATCGCTGTTTTGCTTAAAAGGATATAAAGCATCACCATTGGAAGGTACTTCGTCGTTACTTACAAAAATGGCAATGGAATTAGGCTTCATCTTTTCAACAAAGCGTTTGCGGTTGGTAATAAAAAGCTCAGAATTTAACGGAAGATTTTTCATGATTGTTCTGATAGATTAATTAGACAGAAAACAAAGTAACCGATTTATCCTGTAAAAGTTGTTTCAAAAGCGTAAGTAAGGTATGGGCTATTTCGTATAATGATTCAAACAGTCTGTTTTATGGTACGTGCCATGCAGAATGCTGCACCTTTATTTTAAGATTTAGCTAACGCCTACAGCCGCTTCTTTTATTTAATTTTATTTAACGATGACATCCGGTATTCTTAAAAAATTTTGAAGTCAAACCACCGATATACCCCAGATATGATCAACCTTTTAGACTTGTGCTTCGCTTTAATATTATTCCTGAATTTTTTGAAGCTTCCAAAGGAAGGTGCCCTTTTTTTAAAAAGCGCGGTTAATACAGAAACGGTAACGCATGCTGCTAAGAATGAAAATGCGGATTTAATTCCGTGGTCAAACAACCGACGCCTGAGCTGGGATGAATTTTTGGGGGAACCGCAACGCAATACCGATGCGGTGGCATCTACCAGCACCTCTTTAGGGTTAGGATACCAGGTAAAAAATTCGACATTAACTTACCAGATTACCTGCGACTTTTCCAAATCAAAATCATGGGTGCTGATGAAAACTCCTTATATACTACGACACGAGCAGGGACACTTTGATATTACGGAAGTATATGCCCGCAAATTGAATAAGGCACTCGAGGAATATTCATTAAACCTGAGAACCTATAAACAAGACATCAATACCATATATACCAATATTGTGCACGAAAAGGAAATGCTGCAGGATCAATATGACGCGGAGAGCGACCACAGCCGCAACAAAAAAAGCCAGATGCAATGGCTGACACGCATTGATAAAATGCTGGCAGCCACGCAAGCTTATGCGCAGCATAGTTAAAACAAGCCGTAAAGCTGCGCTTCAATGCTGCTGATGATCTTTCCTAAATCTTCTTCATTTTCCGGAAAGCGGTTATTGTCTACATTTATAATAAGCAGCGGGCCTTCTTTATATCCTTCAATCCATTTATTGTAATATTCGTTCAGCCGTTTTAAATAATCCAGCCGGATATTCTCTTCGTATTCCCTGCCACGTTTTTGAATTTGCCCCACCAAAGTAGGTACAGATGCCTGCAAATAAATCAGCAGGTCGGGCGGCTGTATCATTTGCTTTACCGTAGAAAAAAAAGAAAAATAATTTTCAAAATCACGCTTGGTCATCAGCCCCATTTCGTGCAGGTTGGGAGCAAAAATCAAGGCATCTTCATATATGGTTCTGTCCTGGATAACGGTTTCGGTACCCTGGTGTATTTCCAGCAATTGATTAAGGCGGCTGTTTAAAAAATAAATCTGCAACTGAAAGCTCCAGCGGGGCATATCCTCATAAAAATCGTATAAATAGGGGTTATGATCCACGTCCTCAAACTGCGGTATCCATTTATAATGCTTGCTAAGCAACTCTGTTAACGTTGTTTTTCCGGCTCCGATGTTTCCGGCTACAGCAATATGTTTAGGCTTTTTTGATTTTGGCATAAGCGCACCATCCTTACAGAAGTTATTGAAAAGATTTTAAAAATATGGAATTCTGCTTAATGAGCCAATTGAAATTAATAAATCAATGACATCCGTTCTCTTGTTAACCGTATGGTTTCCGCGGCGCTGGCCCTTGCCTTTTCTGCGCCCTCTTTTATTACTTTTTTTAAATACGTTTCATCATTGCGAATGGCAGTAGCTTTTTCGCGGATGGGAGCAATAAATTTTACCATATCCTCTGCCAATTGCTTTTTCATATCACCATATCGAATGGCAGCTTTATTAAAATCTTCTTCAAATTTTTTAACCGTACTTTCCTCACTTACCAAACGCATCAACTGAAACAAATTTTCAATATAGTCTGGCTTTACTGAGTTGGGTTCTGTAGGGCCGCTGTCTGTTTTCGCCTTCATTACTTTTTTGCGGATGGCATCATCTTCATCGGCAAGATATAAGGTAGCAAACTGGTTTTCACTTTTACTCATTTTTCCGGTGCCATCAAGGCTGGGTACTTTCACTAATGCTTCTC
>JAICHT010000036.1 GCA_025924755.1 Chitinophagaceae bacterium
GATAAGTGTGCACGGAAATCCTGAGCCAACCCCAAAGGGTGAAATAGCAAGCAGAAATACCATAGCCCCTGTAATTCCAGCTTTGTAAATCCACCCTTTGAATAATAAGGAAATAGCTATAAGTCCCTGGCAGGTTGCAATAAAGCCTACCATTACTACTATATGCCGGCTAAACCAACCGAGGATAAACTGTTTATAAATACCAAAGAAGGCGAGGTCTGCATAACCCAAATAATCCTGCGGGGTGTATAATGCGGTTCGCCAGTTCACCCAACAAGCCCAGGCAAAAAGTACGCAAAAGAAAAGACGGGCCAGCCGCACAAATTTCCAGGCAAAAAACAATAGTACCAATGCAAAAGCATTAGCAATAATATAACCGATCAGGTAAATTTGAACTTCAAGTCCTTTCATAACTGGCAAGTTTAAAGGTGAGAACTCTTGTTACAAAGTTTCGAAATAAAACCACCTTTTACAATGATACAGGTCATGTAAGAACATGATGATTATTGTAGTATTTGCAAGTGCCAAATATTGTTCAATCGCAAGCTGATCTTTACCTGTTGACAAATAAAATAAGCAAGAAGTGGGTACGTGCTATTTAAAATGCATATGCGTATTATTAAATTTTATCTTTTTTCTTTGCTTATAATGCAAGAAACTTTTTATCAAAAATCCAATAGCTAAGCCTACCAGGAGTTGTGTGGTATTATTAGCCGGTATAAACCGGGTACAAGCAGGTGTAACTTCATATACACCTTTAGGTTTTGCATACATTCCCCCACCGCCGCCGGCTCCTTCACCAATAGTATTGTCATCAGCCTGTGTTGGAGTTTCTGCCGGATTAGCTGCTGGCTTGTTTTTGAGTTTTTTATTACCCTGACCATAGCCTCCGCCAAGGCCATATGCTATTTGTGCAACCGGAATAATGGTTTTATCACCCGCCTGGATAGGATCGCCAAACACATTTTTCACAGAAGCGTTCTGGCCAAACTGGGAGGCCAACTTTTCTAGAAAATTTGTATTCTCCATACATAATTATTTTAAGTTTTTTTGAAAAAGGCTGTTCATAATCCTGTATATTAAATTATGGATTCCATGTGTACGTACTCCATAAGTATACCTGCTTACAGGGGATTGTCTAAACGTAAGAAATAAAGAATAGCAGAGCCAATACAATTTAAATATGCTAAGAAACTGTAACAGGTTGCAGTTTCTTAGCATACATGAATTGATGTTTATAGAAAAGGGTCCAGATTGAATAAATCAACATTAAACTCGCAACCTTATGAGCTTCACTTTTCTGAGTGTTATTAAAGGGCTTGTTGTCTATCATAATTGCCTACTTCTTCTATTTCACCATTTTCAACCCTTACTATAACAAGGTGCTTGCTATCTTCCATGTTTACAACCCATATGTTCCGGTTATCCTGATGTACATTGATAGCATTCGTAATAGTATAATCCACATAATTACTTTTCACGATTTTCCTAACATCATCCGGCAGGTTTTTTTCATTTCCATATGCAATGTGATATATCATGTAACCATTTTTGCGGTATAAGGCATTATTCTTCATGTCGCCTTTTATAAATTGTACCAGATAATCTTTATCGATCTTGTACCATTTAGGATTGACAGCATCTTTAAAATCAGTCTGGAATACATTAGATACTGTTTGATTTACATTTGTTGTTGCTTTAACGGTAACAGTTGGAAGTTCTTTCACTTCCTGTGCATATAAGTTGCTGGCGGCAAGCAAAGTCAGCAAGCCAAAAGACCACCTGGAAAGGAGTTGCAGTTTCATAACATTTAATTTAATTGATAGAAAATAGTTGCTTATTAAAAGTACAGTTGGTAAATAGTTTGGCTTTACCAACTATTACATTCATCAATACTAAGATCTCATTTATGTATCAGGGAGGCAATGATGGTTATCAGTACTTTTGTTGATTGTCAGCAGTAGAAAGCCTTTACATCTCCATTTATCAGTGATATTTCAATATCTAATTTACTCTTTTGCAACAAGTACAAAGGCTTGAGGGATTTTATGCCCTGATGTACATGAGTATACTTGCAGGTATAGAAGTCACATGATTTGTTGTAATATTCATATCCCTGTTTTCCAATATTGTAATCCGCTAAGGGCTGGCTGGTTTAACAAGTGACCCTTTTTCTATATAATATAACTCCCTGCCATTGCCAACGAATTTGGTAACATTATTGGTATGATAATGCCCTTAAGGACCGGGAGACATTTTCATTTATACAAAAGGAAGGAAATATCCTCATGCCGTAAAATACCCGGCGGTATTAGCGGAGTATGGCAAACATATTATAGATAAGCTATCTCTTTCATTAACGACAGGTATACAAGAGTTTGGAAAATAAATGTGTATGAGCCCCATGTAAATGTGCTGTATCATGGTTAATATTAAATCCAAAAATAAACTTCGATGTTTCATCGGCACGTTTCGGAGCGGGCCTTCTGTATTATTTTTTAAATATAGCTTTTCAAAGTTTCAGGTAGCAGCGCCGCAGATACAAGGTCATTGCCAGGTGTAGCCTTTTCGGCAGAAACATTATTTTCTGACAAACCCAGGAAGGTAAAAGCAGGTGTTTTTGCATCACTCAATTGACATCCTGGCTTTTCACCACGGCAAATAGCAGTGCCACATAAAGATCCGGGGTTCACAACTTTATTATTACTCAACAAAGGTTAATCCAACAGGGGTGTTGGGAGGGCTTTTACTACGGTTTCAGTAAATATTCAATTTATATGCAAATAGTTTTTCACTATATTAATAGTCAGCTACATTTTTAAAAACTCTAATAGTTTATATACAAGTATAGCCGGCCACACAAGCGCCTTAAAGAAACCTATAATACCCATCCAAAAGCTTGTTGCATGCTGAATAAAATAAACAAGCGCACCAATGAAACCAAGTCCATAAATTGCAGATGATGGTTCAGCCATATTTCTTTTAATTTGATTAGGCATTAAAAACTTTTTATACTGTGAGATGAATGTAGCCTGTGAAAATAGAACGAGAATATTTAGTATAAAATGACAGTGAACAGTACTGGAAATGTTTCATATCAGTCCTGTCCCACTTACCTGTATCACTACATAAAATACATACAGAACTTTTAATTTCTATAGACCCAGAGCTTCGGCTGGCTAAACAGGGCTCCGCTTATTTAAGCGTCACTTTATTACTGAGCGTTGATTGCTTACTTTTTTGCTGCTTTCTAAAATAACCTTTGAGTAAAAAGGTATGTTTCAACGCCTCCATATTTTCATTAAAGGATTGAGTTCCCTTTTCTACATTATCCATACTATTATTTATTTTATTCACTAAAACACTATCTCTCAATAATGCATTCGCAGTTCCCTTACCATTTTCCACCTCATCCTGGATAAGCTGAACCATATTATTGATCTTTGCAGTCAGTGTATCGGCACTATCTCCCACAGACTGAATTTTTAATAAAGCCTTATTAAGGTTAACCGCCAGTGTGGTATCTTTTAAAATAGTACCGAGTGATCCATTGCCTTGTTTGACACCGGCAACCATTTGCTGAACATCGTTAACAATTTCGCCTGCTTTAATGGTGGTCTGATGCACGTTTTTCAGTGATTGCCGCAAACTTTCGGGTAAGGTATTATCGTTTAGGATCTTCCATAATGCCGTGCTGTTATTAATCTGCTGCACAGTTCTTTTTAAGCTTTCCGCAATAATAGCCACATCGTTATTGGTGCTTTGAAGCCTGGGTAGCATATCCGCAATATTAACGGTGCTCTTACCTGTTAATATATCATTTTCATCTACAAAAGCTGCAGGCTCTTTTACTGGTATTATATTCACTAATTTATCCCCCATTAATCCATCGGTACTAATAGAAGCTATTGCATTCTTTGGTATGAATCTTTTCATTTTACTTTTTACAATCATTTCTACTTCAATTACGGTATCGTTTATCATGTTCACCGCTTTTACAGTTCCTGCCTCTATACCGGAAAACCTTACGTTGCCTCCCTGCATTAATCCCTGTGTATTAGAAAACCTTGCTTTTAATATAAAGTTGGAGCCAAACATATTTTGCTTTTTACCTATCATGTACAATAGAAAAATAAGGAAAGCCAGTCCACTGGTTACAAAAACACCAAGCTTAACATTGCTGATTGTACTTTTTGCCATAAAATATATTTATTCAAAAAACTGCTTCACTTTGGAGTCAGTTGATTTTTGCAACTCATCAAAAGTTCCTTCGGCATAACAATGGCCATCCATCAAAACTGCTACCCTGTCTGCTACCAGCCGTACACAATTGATATCATGCGTAATAATAAATGACGCGGTATTATACTTTTTCTGGATCGCTACGATCAATTCATCAATTTCTTTTCCTGTAATCGGGTCCAATCCAGTAGTAGGTTCATCATATAAAATGATATCGGGCTTCAGAATCAATGTACGGGCCAGTGCAATTCTTTTCCGCATACCGCCAGAAAGTTCAACAGGCATCATATTGATAGTGTGTGCCAGGTCAACATTCGTTAATGCTTCCAATACCATTTCATCTATTTGCTGCTGGTTTATCGCTATCCAGCTTCTCCGTAAAGGAAATTCCAGGTTTTCTCTCACTGTCATGGAATCATATAACGCATTACTTTGAAAAAGGAAACCAATCTTTGCCCGTACTTTATCCAATTCATCTTCATCCAGGTTCAGCATATCATACCCCAACACATCAATTGTTCCTGCATCCGGCTTCAATAAGCCGATAATGCATTTAATAAGTACCGATTTGCCCGAACCTGATCTGCCCAATACCACAAGGTTCTCGCCTTTCTTTAATTCTATACTAAAATCATCAAGGACCACATTGTTGCCGAATGACTTTTTTAAATGCCGTATCTCTACCACAGGTTGCTGTTTGCTGTTTATTTTATTAGTTAATATCGTTTTTTCTTCCACAAGCATATTCATTAATTTAAGCCAAGTATATCTGTTATTTGCACCGCTATCAGATCTATTATAAATACAATTACAGAAGACAGCACTACTGCAGAATTAGCAGAATACCCTACCCCTTCTGTTCCTTTATTGGAATTGTACCCTTTATAGCAACCAATCACCCCCACCGCAAAACCAAAGAAGAACGATTTAAGAAAAGCAGGAATCACATCACTGAAATCAAGGTTATTAAACACCACCTTAAAGAAAAAAGCAAAGCTTGTTCTGCCGCGGATATTTACGCCTAAGTAAGAACCATAAAGTGATATGGCGTCCGAAAGCATTACCAGAACAGGTAACATAAGGGTGCATGCCAAGACCCTTGTTACTACCAAGTATTTATAGGGGTTGGTGCCGGAGACCTCCATGGCATCAATTTGCTCAGTTACCTTCATGGATCCCAGTTCGGCACCTATGCTGCTACCGATTTTTCCTGCAAAGATCAGGGCGGTAATTACCGGGCCTATTTCACGCACAATAGCAATGCCTACCATAGCCGGTATTTGAGATTGCACTCCGTACGATACCATAGTAGGTCGAATCTGCATGGTTAAAACCAAGCCCATTATGAAGCCGGTTAAGCCTATCAGCGGCAACGATTTATACCCGATTATAAAACATTGCCGGAAAAATTCAGCAACTTCCTGGCGTGGTTTGGCACCCTGAACGAAAAATCGGCTGGTGAAACGGGAAATATCGCCTGCTTCTGCAAAAAAAGCCTTCCAATTCTGATGCAGTTCCATTGTTTTTAGTTAATATATTAATGGTCATTTAATTAGAGGTTCGCATGATGAACATCTCATACAGTTTAATTAATACAAAAGCGATGGCGTTTTTGAAGTAACGCAATCCCAAAATCATTACTAGCGAGGTAAAAAGCCAGGTGATAGCCGACTGGTACTTTAATTTATCTATATAAAAATCTCCATTAAAAAAGGAAGACTTTAGTATGTTTTGCAGTATTGACATAACTTATGCTTTTGAGTCAAAATGAAACCATTTACTGATCAATTTCAATGAGGCAGATCACAATAAATACTGATGGATATCATTAAAAGCACAACAAGAAGCCAGGAGCGGAAACGGTTTTATTTATGCGCTATAAATACCGGAAGTTTATGTTCTACAATCAAATCGGTCACAAAACTTTTTTTTAATAGCAGCGAAAGCACGGAGCGTCCGTAAGAACCGCTTATAATTATAGCATTCTTATGTTCGTTTACCCAGGTACTAAAGTATTTTTCAGGTTCCATCTTCAGCTTTAATATCTCCAGGTTGGTATAATGCTGTGCCGCCAGTTCTTTTATCTCATCTTCGTCCGGAATAGTAGCATTTTCTTCTTCATTCAGAAACACTAAAATAGTTTCGTTACTGCATAATTCCGGAAGCAGGTAAGCAAATTGTTTGATGGCATATACAGAAGATTCGCTGCCATCATATAAAAGAATATTTTTTTCGGGGAACTGATACAGTTCCGGAACAACAATTACCGGGCATTGAGCGGTATGTAAGGCATCTTCCAATGATATGTCGGGATCATTGATCCCTAAAGCATCATAGAATTTTTCACTGCTGATGATCAGCAAATCAGCAAATTTTGTTTCCCTTTTTAGTTCCTGGATAATAGATTTTAAAAAGCCGTGGTGTATACGAAAATCAATGCCGCTTTTTTTACATAACGATCGGAATTGTTCTATATTGTCAGCCGCTATTTCCTCTTCCTTTTCTATAAAATCCTTATATATACCGGCCGTTTCTTCTTCAAACTTCCTTATGTATTGGTAAGATGGTTCGGGCAAGAAAACCCCGGTTAATAAAGCAGGCTGTCTTTTATTTAACTGGCGTGCAAATTCAAAGGCACCATTTGAAAACCTGGTTTCATTGAAAGCCACAAGTATTTTTTCCATAATGTATTTTTAACCGTAAACACGATCTGTAAAGCTATACTACAGCAGATATAGAAATTTATGACACGGGAAAGGCATAACACTGATTCAAATCAACAAACGGCGTTTAAACAAAAATTTACAAGGATAGTATTTGCTATTAACCTCATTGACACAATTAAATGCTAGTTCCCGATAAGTAGTGCGTTTGATACCTCAGTTGTTATAAACAAAATAATTTTTATCATACACATCATCATAGAATGTTATTTTGCCTTCTTTATCATACCAGGCTGTACTGTAAAGTACAAAGACGCTTATAGGTTCTCTGACGGAAACCACAATAGGTTCCTGGCTATGTAAGCAGCCTTTTTCAGTGATGGTATCCACAGCAACCCTGTTATCTTTAAGCACGAAACGTGCTAAATCCATGGCTGCTTCTACCCGCATACAACCATGACTGAAATACCGTTTGTTCAGCATGAACAAGCTTTTAAAAGGTGTATCATGGAGGTAAACGGTAAATGGATTGTAGAAATTCAACTTTATTATTCCTAAGGAATTATCACAACCCGTTGACTGCCTGATAATGTAAGGGAAATAACCTGCGCTTAATGAATGCCAGTCGATTGAATATGGATTTAATACTTTGCCCTGCTTACTTAATACCTGAAAGTTATTTTGCTCCAGATAAGCGATGCTTTTTTTGATATTTGGCAGCAGTTCCCTGGTCGCTATTTTATTGGGAACCATCCAGTAAGGGTATAAAATTACTTCTGTTACCTTGCTGCTTAACGTAGGGGTTGGTGTAGCAGTTTTACCCACAATCACTCTTGATGCCATCACTATTTTACCTCCTGTATATACAAGCAAACTGGCAGAGGGTATATTTACCAATATCACCGGTTGCGTTTGCTTTATTTGATGCAGCCACCTGATATAATTGGCAGCCTGTAGCAGTTCTTCTTTCCGCCGGGTTAATGGAGTGTTTAATGCTTTTAAGGTAGTGCTTCGCAAAGTGCCATCAGCTAATAAATTAAACAGTTGCTGTGCTTCTCTAATTTTCTGTACCAGTACTCTCTCCGTTATTGAAGTATCAATAAAATCGAGCAAACCCAATTGATAAAGTTTTATAATTAATGTAGTATTGTTTCTGCTGACTTTATTAGAAGTTATTGTTACTTCCTTAAAAGTTTCTGCTTCCAATATTTTATTAAAGGAGGAAAGCCGTTGCATGACCGCATGGTATTCCGGTGATTTTGGCTCTAGTTCCAATGCAAGCAGATCTAATTTCCCTTCAATAATATGTTTTGCTAACAGAATCGGAATATTTAAAGCAGAGGGTTTGTAGTTTAGTCCATTATATCTTAAATCAGGAGCATTATTGCCATTTTGCACTTCGCTAAAAAAATGAAGGGCAGCATCTGTAAAAAGTAGTTCAGCCTTGATGGAATCCCTTATATCTCTTAAAGTATCCCTATTAAATTTTACAGATTGTAGTTGCTGGTATTGATAATCTTTTTCGTTCAGCCCCAGTTCACTTGCTTTGTGAATCCAGTTGAACAGTGTTTGTCGGCGCAATAGATCATTTATCCAGGCAGGCTGATATTGATATACCTTATAAAACTCTTTTACCAATACTGGGTTATGAACGCCAATAGACATTAAGTTTTTATCGTCACTAATAAACTGTTGTATGCTGTCGGCACTAAGTTGTGCAATGCTTTGAAAGGCTATCAGTAAGTAAATCAGCAACAAAGAACAGCTTTTAGTTATTTTCATTTCTAAGAATTTCAATAAAATGTATTGGCGTGCGCCTTTATTATTCCTTTCTTACAACAATCCTATTAAAGATTTGATCCTATATGCTTATGTACAAATACATATTTTATGATATGCTGAAAGTTGCCAACACACTAGATAATAAATTTAATGTAACGCTCCTGACATAAAGTTTGATATTATAAAATAACCCCTTCCAGTCCTCGCTGTAGGGGTCGTGAAAGCAAGCGGTAGCTGGCTTATTTCACGGCTATCTGCTTTGCAGGGCTCTTCTTTACTTCCTCTTTTTTAGGCAGCAAAAGTTTTAGTACACCATCAGTATACGATGCATCAATAGCTTCCTTGTTTACATCCTCAGGGAGCGTAAAACTGCGGGTGAAAGAAGAATAATTATATTCTTTACGAGTACTTTTGCCTTCTTTCTCTTCTTTTTCTTCTTCTTTTTCTGAGCTTATGGTAAGCATGGTTCCATCTACGTCAATTTTAAAATCTTCTTTCTTTAGGCCCGGCGCTGCCACTGATACTTTGTATTCATTTTTATTTTCTGTGATGTTTACTGCAGGTATATTAACGGTTCTGTTTACCGAACCGTTGCCGTCAAACCATTCATTCCATGGTTTAAAAAAATCATCAAAAACGGAAGGTAATAACCTGCTTGACCTGATTACTGCATTTGTTGACATAATCGTAAGTTTTAATTAAATAAAATAATAACAGAACAAATCTATTTTGTTTTGATGGGCATAAACAACAACCACCATCAGCATAATATATGAGTGTCGTCAGTATTTTATTAAACCCATTTACTGAATTCTATATACAGATGCGGTGCATTTTTACCATCTGCATTTAGAAATGAGAACAGGAAAATGAAGCCTAGACATCCGTTGTTCAAAGAGCTTGTTTAGTATCTGCCAAAAGTTATTTTTCTATTAGTCTAGCTGTATCATCACCATATGCTTATACCTGTGCAGCTTTCCATTATCTACAAATTCTATATTGCCACCTTCTTCCATTACTTTTTCTATTATCGTATCTACTGCATCATTGATTGGCATTGCTTCATTTTTTGACGTAGGGAGCAAAACAGATCCGGAGTGCCAGTCATTATATACGCCTGGGAACAGGTACTTCTTTTCGCCAACCAGTAATTTTCCTTTTTTCTGGCTTGCAGCATTCCATATATCCTTAATGCCAATGAACAATTTTCCATGACTTTCAGCCGCCTGTATCTGGAATAATAAATTTTTTTCTCTCAATTTATCCGGATCGGAGAAAGCAAACTCCTGCTTCACACTCTTTACCCATATATTGTTTAGAAGAAAGGCTGCAAGGGATTTCCGCATTGATTTTTTGGCTAACATGCTTTGCTGATTTTCTACCTAAAGGGAGCGAAGATTTTGTACTAAAACAATAAGTATTGTCATATAAAAAAGTGACTGTTATCAGTATAGTTGCTGTATACAAATGGTTAATTGCAGCGGTAACAGCAAGCAATGCCCCTCCATATAGTACAGTGATCATTATCACAAAAAATATTGACCCTCATCATTTATAACTGTATACACAAGCTGTACTTTAGCATATAATTTTTTTTATGATTGATAAGCTAAACCAAAATCAAATTGAAGAGTTGCTCAGCAAACAACTAATTGGCCGTATTGGTTGCCATGCCGAGGGAATTACTTATGTAGTGCCCATCAGTTATGCATACCATCAAGATTTTATATATGCCCATACGTATGAAGGCATGAAGATGGAAGTGATGCGTAAAAACCCCGAAGTATGTTTTGAGGTTGATGATACGCAAGACACATCTAACTGGAAAAGTGTTATTGCATGGGGTACATTTGAAGAACTCCACGACCCTGCTGAACGCGACGAGGCCCTGCAGGTGCTCAACAACCGTATTCTGCCGCTTAATTCCAGTGTCACTACTCATTTAGGTTCCGGATGGCCGTTTACCTATAATGAAAAAGGTGGCGTGGATGGCATTTTTTTCAGAATCCGTTTACAGAATAAAACCGGCCGCTTTGAAAGTAACCAGGTGACGCCGGCCTTTTCTTTTTAAATCCATAAACTGATAGCAGTACTGTTGCAAAAAGCATATCTCCTGATTGCCATTATTATTCACCTTTCGGGTTGCATAATATGAGGGCCACTTCAGAAGCCTCTTTTAGCAGCATTCACCAAAAGGAATTTATCAGAACTATCCAATCATAAAAGTGTACCTATTTTCCAATATAATGGGTTCTGATTTACCATTTTTGCTTACCCTATTCTAAGGAAATTAATATCTGGTAAATTTATAAATATGAGCATGTACCATCCCAATTACGGACTTTCAAAAAGTAAGGAAGAAGGGGCTGCAGATGAAACGTTCACGAATCCCTTACCTCGTGCGGTTCTGCGGCCCAATTCCTTTATATTGCTGGATGGTGAATGGAACTTTGATCTGGATATAGAAGATCATGGGTTGCAGGAAAGATGGTATTTAAGCCATGTGTATACACATAGAGTGATTTGGCCGGCTACTGTTGAAGAACATATTGGCGCTGTTATGGGGTTGCATTTCCAAAGTATTAAGGAAGACAAAACCGTGGCCTGGTACGAACGGGAATTTCCTTTGCCAAATAAAGATGAATCATTGCCGCTTTCTATATTGCAGTTAACTTTTGGAGCTTGTGGTTATGAAACAAGAGTTTGGCTGAATGGACATGCATTACAAACGGTAGAAGGGGAAGAAGTACACAAGGGTGAATATACTTCTTTCACTTATGAGCTGCAGGAAAAAGACTTGCAGACGGTTAACCGGCTTACGGTACGCATTGCCGATACTAAGGACGCTGATATTCCCCGGGGAAAACAAGAATCTTTTATATTTAAACGCGGAGGCATCTGGTATCAAAGCTACAGCGGTGCCGTGCGTAGTATTTGGCTGGAGGTAGTGGAACGAAACCGCCTTCGCTCACGGGTTGGTGTAGTTAGTATTGTGGAAGACCGTATGGTGCGTTTTAATCTTACTACGCATATTCACGATCCAGGTATCTACACAATCCGGTTAAATGTTTTCAAAAGAAAACAGGAAGCTGCAGAACCTATTGCCAAGGCAGATTTTTGTTTGGCGCTCGAAGCCGGGGAAAAGCAGCAGCGTTTGGTGCTGGAAGTGCCGGGTGCAGAATTATGGTCACCTGATGCTCCGCATCTTTATACACTTATTGCTCAATTGATAGACAAAAATGGTTACACAGCCGAAATTGAAACGCATTTTGGTTTACGTAAAATTGAAGCAAGGGGACGTTACGTTTACTTAAACAACCAACCTGTTTACCTGGATGGCATATTGTATCAACCCGGTTTGTCATCTTATGAAGTGATAAAGCAGCATATGCTGGCAATGAAGAAATTAGGATGCAACCTGGTGCGTATTCACATTGCCGGGGTTGATCCCCGTGTTTACAAGTTGGCCGATCGAATAGGTATGCTGTTATGGGTGGAAGTACCGAGTCCACATCGATCCAGCAGGCAGAGCAGAACCAACCACCATAATGAACTGCTTAGAATGCTTGCCCTTATGCAAACCCATCCTTCCATTATTATCTGGAGTTTGTACAATGAAGATTGGGGTGCACAGGATATTGCCACGAATAGTAAAACCCGCCAGTACATAATTGATATGTATCATTATATGCATCTTTACTTCCCGCAGTTTTTAGTGGTCGACAACGATGGCTGGCATCACATATCGTTAGAAGGCAGGTTAAAGTCAGATTTGCTGACCGTACACGTTTACACGCCGGATGAAAAAAAATGGAGTAAGCAATTGGATCGGTTGGTGGAGGGGAAGCTGAAAAGTGTAACTATATTTCCGCTTGTAGTGGGTGATCCTTTCTTTTATCGAAAGCAATTACCATTAATTGTAAGTGAATGGGGTGGATTTGGGTTTGCGAATTATGGTGGTCCTAAAAAGAATAGTGAACGAGCAGACCTCATTCGCCTTTTTAAAAAGGAATTGCGAAAGCGGCCTATTGCCGGTGATGTATACACCCAGGCTACCGACATAGAAGAGGAACAAAATGGACTGATTGACTCAAAAACCGGTGTAGTAAAAGTTCCCGAAGGATTGCTGGCTTCCCGCTTGAATGACTAAAATCAGAAGAAGCATCCAATATAGCTATACCAGGATTCGCTAAAAGGAATATGAAGGAGGCTGTTTTTACTGATCTCTATGATATTTTCTTCTATAATCTTTTTTGAACTTTATTGCAAGCAGTAACATAGACAAGGGCGCTGTAATTCCCCAGGGATAACCGAGAACAAGCAGTCTTTCTGAATAAAATGGAAAGAAATAGACAATTGAAATTAAAGGAGTAACGAAAGCATTCGCTAAGAACGATAGTCTAACCCATCTTTGAAACCCGTGCTTCTCAAATATTGGAATAGCTATTAATGTAGCCAACCCCATAAATATATAGCCTAATGCATCGAAGTCCCAAAAAAGCGAATGTGGTGTTTGTTCAAGAATGCGGATATCGCCTGCAGTACCCTTAAGTTTCATGGGAAGTACAGTGGTTAATTGGACTACATAATTTGCAGTAACAAATACCGAATACAATATTGAAAAGATTAAGGCTGCGTGGCTCCAAAACTTTTTCTCATCGGGTGTCACATAATGAAGTGCAAGTATTTCAAGAACAAAAGGAACTACTATGCAAAGGGATGTTCCATATATAAGAAGTTCATCCCATGGAAAACTAAGTACATGGGCAACCTGTAATATTTGAACTGTACAATACCCTACTGTTGCAATAAATGCAACCAGTCCTGACCAAAAGCCAATTCTATATATTGATTGATCCATGTCTTTTCTATCTGAAAAACCGGCAACGTTTGAAACCGTCTTCGCTTGAAAAGTTGATAGCATTTTAATGATTTATATAATTGAATAAGTACACGGGATATTGCACTAAGTACTCACAGGAAAACATGAATAACAATGACAGATATAATGAAAAGAACTGATTATGATCACTACGGAATTTCCATCTTTTATTTACAAGGAACTTAAGACCTATATACCTGTTATTCTTAAAAATTGATGTAGCTTAATTATTGGTTTAGATGACCTATATCATTTTTAAAAGATTGCTTTATCTTAAATTTTGTAACATAATAACGAAAAATGAAAACGATACTGGTTCCAACTGACTTTTCCAGCTATGCCAATAAAGCGCTGAACTATGCTGTATCCATTGCAAAAAAAAATAAAGCAGCCATCATTTTACTACATGCCTGCGAACTGATTCATAGTCCGTACCAGGACGAAAAGACCATGATCGAAGAACATAACCAGTCCATTGAAGAGGAAAGTAATAGCCGGTTGGAAGCTTTGAAAAAAACTATTGTAGAAACAGAAGGCCTGCAAGTTATAAATGAGCTTTATGATGGCGATGTTATTGAGTCCATTCTTGAAGCTGCAAGAAGCTACCAACCGGAATTGATTGTAATGGGCACCTTGGGAAAAACAGGTTTAAAGAACCTAATATTAGGCAGTAAAACAGCTGCATTGCTTTCCAAAACTGATATTCCCGTTATTGCCATTCCTCATGATGTTGAGTGGCTGGAACCTAAAAAAATGCTCCTGGCCCTTAACGATCCTAAGGTAGACATTGCTCTTCTAAAACCTGTTTTTGATTTAGCTGATTTGTTTCAGTCTAATATCCAGGCGGCCATTTTTTCGGATACCCGCGAGGAGGCTATTGGCCTTATGGAACACAGCCGGAGCATTCACAGCATACAGGAGAAACTACAGGAAGTTTATGCCGGGACTTTAGTAGATACAGTACACCTTTCAGGTCAGGATTTTCTGGACACCATGGAAGAATATATTAGCAACAACCACATTAACCTGCTGGCAATGATTACCCACAAAAGAAATGTTGTACAAAGCCTTTTCAACAGGAGCATGACTCGTAAAATGTGTTATCATACTACCGTTCCTTTGTTGTCTATCAATACTCCTATGTAAAGGTTAGCCGTATCAGATTCCTTATTAATTGTTTTCATTTAAAAGCCATGCAGTAATCTAGTACCTAAGCTTGTGCAGCTTTTAAGAGTGGAGATACTATATACCTATTATTTCATTAATAGTATGGATATATTAATCACTAAAAAAAGAAGCAAACTTTTTAGTTCACCATCTTTTTTAGCTTTAACTCATTCAGTATTATAATGCTTCCATCTTTTACATCAATTAGCTTTTCCGTTTTGAAGTCACTCAGGGTTCTTATTAATGACTCTGTAGCGGTGCCAGCTATGGAGGCCAGGTTTTCACGGCTCATCTCAATCAAAAATGGCTCTTCCTTATTCTTCTGAAACTTATGCTGAAATGACAATAAGGCGTCTGCCACTTTTCTTCGTAAAGAACTATAAGCAATGTTTAATAACTGTTGTTCTTTTTCTGCTACATTACTTGCCAGTAGTTTGATAAATTTCTTCGCTACTTCCGGGTTGCTGTTCATTAACTCTTCAAATTCTCCTTTTGGAATAGCCGCTATTTCACTTGGTTCTATTGCTTCCGCAGATACTTTATAGGTAGTTCCTTCCAGCAGGGCAATATAACCAAAAAAATCTCCTTCATTATGCAGGCTTACGATAAGTTCTTTACCATCTTCATTCATTTTAAACAGTTTCACCTTTCCTTTTTGAATGTAATAAAGACGGTTAGGGTGATTGCCTTCTGTAAAAATGAGCTGTTTCTTTTTATACTTGTCTAAATGCCTTCCTTCTACAAAAGAAGTTAATGCCTTTTCGCTGCTGCTTACTGCTAAAAGCTGATTCATTCCTTCCATGCCTTGTGCAATCTGCTGTTGAAGTGCTTCTGCTTTCTTTAAGCGGCTTTCCACAGCAGTAAGAAGATCCGAGGCATCAAAAGGCTTGGATATATAATCGTCTGCGCCAAGCTGCATGCCTTTTCTAAAGTCGGAAGGTTCTGCTTTAGCGGAAAGAAAGATAAAAGGGATATTTCGGAGTATTGGATTATTATGAGCAATGTTTATCACTCCATAGCCGTCCAGTTCCGGCATCATAATATCGCAAATGATTAAATCCGGCGTATTGGAAATAGCCACTTCTACTCCTACTTTCCCATTTTCTGCTGTAAGCACACTGTAATTAGAGAGTTCCAGCAGTTCTGCGGTGTTCTCTCTAATTTCCAGGTTGTCTTCAATAACTAATATCTTTTTCATTGGTGGTTGCTTTAATTTTTGATATGGTAGAATACTATTCCATTTCAAGGGGTAAACAATTATTGTTTGCGGGGCAGAGGGAATTAAAGTATCAGTAGGATAAGCACAGTTTATTGGAAGGAAGAGGAAGTATTTGTATGGTTTTTAATCAATGTTTTGTCAAAAAAGCTTCCGATTCTATTACTCCGTTCGTACATCAAAGGTAGTAATATAAGAACTTTAAATTAAAAAACTCCTTAAAGAGCAGCTCTGCCTGTTGAGAATACTGAGATGTAATAATATTTATTTAACTGTTTGGGAAGGCACCTCAATTGTTAGAGGAGTTAAGTGTATTATTCTTTGCGTTCAGGCCTATTTTAATAGTGTTAAGAAGTTCTTCTTCTGTAAAAGGTTTATGTAAATAGCCATTCCCTTCATTAATCAATGCTTTTCGCACCTCCGGGTATGGAGAACCTGCAGAAAAAAAGATAAGGGGAATCGCATATATGGCAGGCTCCTTTTTTGCAAGTTGCAAAAAGGCCCATCCATCGGTTTCAGGCATCATCATATCACATAAAATAAGGTCGGGCTTATATTGTTTTGCTAACTCAAATCCTATTCCTCCATTCTCTGCCGTAAGCACCTTATAACTTCTAAGTTCTAGCAACTCGGCCGTGTTTTCCCTTATTTCCCGGTTGTCTTCAATAATCAATATCGTTTTCATTCTCCAATTTTATCAGTCAACAAAACTAAATCCTCAGATATGCGATAAAAATGATCTTAATTACCAAAATAGGTAACCATCGTCAGGGTATGATAAATCTATAACCAACCCCCTAATTTTATTATAAGTATTCATCAGTTTAAATGCATGACTATATGTAAAAAATCAGTTATTTTAAAGGCTGCCAATTCTCCTACCTTTTATGGTTTATGTATCGGAAACTCAATTGTAAATGTTGACCCTTCATTTACTTTGCTTTTAA
>JAICHT010000037.1 GCA_025924755.1 Chitinophagaceae bacterium
AACAGCATATCCGGCTTAGGGGCTTTACTTGGAGCGATATATATTGCCAATATAAAACCGGGCCGCAACTTACTAAAACTCATCGCATTTTCGGGGCTGCTGCTGGCTATAAGCCTGGTGCTTTTTTCATATACACGCAATCTGCCCTTGGCTTTATTATTTATTATGATAGGCGAAAGCGGGATGCTGGCACAAATTGCAGCTACCAATACTTATGTACAAACCAATGTGGAGGAACGGATGCGGGGTCGTGTCATCAGTTATTATGTAATGGCCTTTCAGGGTATGCAACCTATAGGAAGCCTTATAGTAGGTTCTGCAGCGCATATCAGCGGCGCTCCATTTACGGTGTTGGTAGAGGGGCTGGCCGGAATGATTGCTGTATTTCTATTTATCCCAACCTTAAAAAAAGCAAGGATAAAGGGAGAACAAAAAATGGTAACGGCTTAAAAATCTGGCTTCATTATAAAAAAAAACTCTAACGATCTGAAATCTAGTAATAAATAAAATTTTTACTAGGGGTTATTTATTTGTGAGTGTAATATTAGAAACTGCATAGCGTATACTTTATCATTGTTGCACAGTTACCTAAGAAACAAAACAATATTTTGCATTATTCATCAGTTAAATTGCCGTTCTTTATAATAGCAATGCAGCACCAAATCTATTTTGATATCAATTCGCCGGATAGTGGCGGAACCTTATACCGCGAACAAGATAAGGATGGTCATATAAGTTTCAATTATCATCATAGCACCTATGATGATTATAGGGATGAAATTAAAGTATATCAAACCGTTTATCCTTCATTTGATGCATTCTGGCAGCATATTATTAAAAATCCGGAATGGTTTTACCAACATCCTTTGTATGTGCATCCCGACGTGCGGACTTTTGTGCAGGAACAATTAAAGAGCGTAAACTGGAATGTACAGGGAGATAAAAAGTGGCAGGAAAGTCATCAGCGGCAATGGAAAAAAGTATTAACCGATCCAGATAGTTACTATGATTCTTTAAAAAGAAAATAAAACACCTGCTTTGTGAGTAGCAGTAACTTCCTCCCAGGAATTTAAAATAAATTTTTCATACCTTCTCGTAAAATAGCCAATGAAGGAATTAGCTGATATTGCCCGTGCTTTTGATGCAGCACAAAAAGAGGGGAAACAAACCGCACTTGCCACGGTAGTGCTGGTGGAGGGCTCTTCTTACCGAAGGCCGGGTGCCCGTATGTTAATTACGGAAGACGGCCAGTTGACAGGCGCTATCAGTGGTGGTTGTTTAGAAGGAGATGCTTTGCGAAAAGCGCTTTTGGTAATGAGCCGCCGCCAATCAATGCTGGCCACTTACGATACTATGGATGAAGATGATGCCAGCTTGGGCGTGGGCCTGGGTTGCAACGGTATCATTCATATATTAATAGAGCCTATTAACCCCGACGATGCATATAACCCGGTTCTGTTAATAAAAGAAGCGATCAGCAGCCGCCAAACATCTGTATTAGTCACCTTGTTTTCTTTACAAAAGAAAAAAGATACACAACCCGGCACGCTATTGCTTTTAACCGAAAAGAATGGAATACGAGCTCCCGGGGAAAATCATTATTTACAAGAAACTTTAATGGAAGATGCCAGGCAGGTGTTGCATGCACAGCGCTCGCGTATAAAGACTTACGAGAATGATTTGTATACTGGCTTTATTGAACTGGTAAAACCCGCTGTTTCACTTTTAATTGCAGGTGCTGGAAATGACGCGATACCGGTAGTGCAAATGGCTGATATATTGGGATGGGATTGTACCGTTATTGATGGCCGAGCCAACTATGCAACCAAGGCCCGGTTTCCCACTGCCAAACAAGTTTTGGTTTCAAAACCCCAACAGGTATTTTCGCAGGTAACCTTGGATAATCAAACAGTGGTTTTATTGCTTACACACAATTACAATTACGACCTGGCGATGCTGCGGCTACTGATACCTATGCAGGCAGCATATGTAGGTGTATTAGGACCCAAAAAAAAGCTGGAACGTATGCTGGATGAATTGCGCAGCGAAGGCATGCACTTAAGTGAAAATCAATTACACAAAATATTTGGCCCTACCGGTTTGGATATCGGTGCAGAAACCGCAGAGGAAATTGCACTGTCAATTATGGCAGAAATTAAAGCAGTGCTTTCAAAAAGGAATGCGTCTTTTTTAAGAAACAGGGATTCCTTCATTCATATACAGGATGTTTAAACTGCTTTAACTTCTATTTATATCATGACATATACATGTAAATGACAGGAGCAATTATATTGGCAGCCGGCGCATCCACAAGACTGGGGCAACCCAAACAAAATTTGATATATGCAGGTAAAAGTCTTTTGCAGCGAACTATTGAAGCTGCTATTGAAGCAGCCTGCCAACCTATTGCCGTTGTGTTGGGTGCTAATTACGAAAAAATTTTGCCACAGGTAAAAGATATGCCTGTTCATATACTATTCAATAGCCACTGGCAGCAAGGTTTGAGCACTTCTATAAAAGCAGGATTGAGTACCATTCAAAATGCGGAAGCAGGTGTAACAGATGTGATATTGTTGCTTTGCGACCAGCCTTTTGTAAATGCCTCTTTACTTCGAAAATTAATAGCAACAAAAAAACAAACCGGCAAAGGCATTGTAGCTTGCTCCTATAGCAATACCGTGGGGGTGCCTGCATTATTTGGCCGATCTTTTTTTTCATCTTTACAAAGTTTAGGGGCGCAGGATGGAGCTAAAAAGTTGCTCCTTTCGCATCAGGATCAGTTGGCAACTATTTCGTTTCCATTAGGTAATATTGATATTGACACGGTAGAAAATTATCAAACGCTGATAGATATGCAGGATTCATGGGAAAAGCAGAAACCGCATTAACAAATTGAACTCATAACATTTAGTAATTTAGTTGATGGCTCGGAATGTATTGTACGATAATCATGGCAGGATTGTTACTTATTTAAGGCTGGCAGTGACCGACAGGTGTAACCTCCGTTGTTTTTATTGTATGCCCGAGGAAGGTATGAACTGGCTTCCCAGGAAGGATTTAATGACTGATGAAGAAATGCTCCGGCTTTGTTCTTTACTAATAAAAATAGGTATTGACAAAATACGTATTACTGGCGGCGAGCCTTTTATACGAAAAGATTTAATGTCTTTCCTTCATGCCTTATCTAAGCAAAACGGACTCAACCAGCTCACCATTACTACCAATGGCGTATTAACGGCACCCCATATTCCGGAACTAAAAAAGATAGGCGTTCAATCCGTAAATTTAAGTTTGGATACGTTGGACCGGGATCGTTTTTTTTCAATTACCCGCCGCGACGAACTGCCCAAAGTGCTGCATACATTTGAGGAATTGCTAAAACATGATATGGAGGTAAAGTTAAATGCAGTAGTAATGGAAGGAAAAAACACACAGGACATTCTTCCACTGGTAGCACTTACCAAAGAAGTGCCAGTGAGTGTCCGCTTTATTGAAGAAATGCCTTTTAACGGTCAGGGACATACGTATTCCGGCATCAAATGGAACCACCAGCATATACTGCAAACTATAAAAGAAAGCTATCCGGCTATTGAGAAATTACCTGATCCCGCCTACTCTACTTCATACAATTATCACATTCCCGGACATAGAGGAACTGTTGGAATTATTGCAGCATACAGCCGCTCTTTTTGTGGCACCTGCAATCGTATTCGCATTACACCTCAAGGCGAACTTAAAACCTGCTTGTATGATATCGGCGGCTTACAAATCAAGGATCTCATGCGACAGGGTGCAGACGACGCGGCTTTAGAATCCGCTTTCAAAGAAGCCCTGGGCAAAAAAGCGAAAGACGGATGGGAAGCAGAAAGAGCAAAGCCCCAACGATCTTCGGCACGGGAGTCTATGGCTACCATTGGCGGGTAGATAATTCCACTAAATAATTTTAGGCAACAATTTTATTCCTACAAATCTGAAGTTTACGCATGATACCTGTTGAAGAAGCAGAAAAAATAATTTTATCGCAGGCAAAAGATTTCGGTACTGAAACGATATCCTTTCAAAATTGCCTGGGCAGAATACTTGCGGAAGATATTATGACAGACAGGGATTTGCCGCCATTTAACCGTGCAACTATGGACGGCATCGCCATTAGCTATGCTGCTTTTGAAAAAGGCATTCGCAGCTTTTTTATAACCGGTATACAAGCTGCCGGCGATACACCACCCAGGATAAACAACCAAAACGAATGTATCGAAATTATGACCGGCGCTGCCTTACCCTCTGCTACTGATACCATGGTTCGATATGAGGATATTCGTATGGAGCATAATACAGCAACCCTGTTAACAGAAGAAATAAACAGAGGACAAAACATTCATCTAAAAGGAAAAGACAGAAAGCAAAACGATGTGGTAGCAAAAGCGCCGCAGTACATCGCTCCTGCCCTCATCAGTATACTTGCTACAGTGGGTAAAACAAAAGTGCGTGTAAAAAAATTGCCCCGGGTAGTTATAATTTCTACAGGCAATGAATTGGTAGATATGGATGCAACACCTAATCCTTACCAGATAAGAAAATCGAACAGTTATACCATACAGGCAGCGTTGCAGCAATATGGCTTGCAGGCAGATATAATGCACATTCCCGACGACCTGCAGGTAGCTTGCGAACAATTAAAAATTTGTTTGAACCAATATGACGTGCTGCTATTGAGTGGTGGTATTTCTATGGGTAAATTCGATTATGTACCGCAGGCTTTAGAAAAGCTGGAGGTACAAAAATTTTTCCATAAAGTGCAGCAGCGGCCTGGAAAACCCTTTTGGTTTGGTGTGCATAAAAACAAAGTGATGATCTTTGCATTTCCCGGAAACCCGGTTTCTACATTTCTTTGCCTGCACCGCTATTTTGTACCATGGCTTCTTACTTCACTTGCATTAAAAATTGAAAAGCGATTCGCAGTATTGAACAAAGATGTTTCTTTTCCTGTTGCGCTTCATTATTTTTTACAGGTGCAGATAAAGTGGAGTGAAAATGGACAACTGCTTGCCAATCCTATTGAAGGCAATGGTTCCGGCGATTTTGCCAACTTACTGGATACCGATGCGTTTATGGAGCTGCCACCTGAACAGCATCAATTTAAAAAAGGTGAGGCATACAGAATATGGCCTTTTAAGCAGCTGGTATAATTCGGCTGAAATATTATCAACCTAAGCCTTTTTACTAGTTAATTTTGCCATTGAAAAAAAGCAGCTAATGGATGATTTTTCGCATTTGGATAACGAAGGCCGTCCGCTAATGGTAGACGTTTCAGAAAAGAAAGTAACGCAACGTACCGCCATTGCCCGAAGCATCGTAGCCTTACCGGGAGAGGTACTGGAAAAGTTAACGAATGGTGATATTCAAACAAAAAAAGGCTCCGTATTTCAAACGGCTATTATCGCCGGCATTATGGCGGCAAAAAAAACCGGCGAACTGATTCCGCTTTGCCATCCGTTGGGCCTGGATAATTGTACCATACAAATCCATCTGAATAATGAAAATGAAGTAACCATAGATTGCACCACAAGCATTTTAGCAAAAACCGGTGTAGAGATGGAAGCCTTGGTGGGCGCCAGTATGGCTGCTTTAACGATATATGATATGTGCAAAGCATTGAGCCATGATATTATTATTAAGGAAACCAAATTGATAAAAAAAACAGGAGGGAAACGTGATTTTGAAAGACAGTTATAAAGAAGCTCCTATATTAAATGGTTTGATATTATCCGGCGGTAAAAGTGTTCGTATGGGTCGCGACAAAGGCGCTATTCAATGGCACGGAAAAGAACAGCGGTATTATATGGCCGACCTGCTAAAACAATTTTGTGCAGATGTGTACATTTCCTGCCGGCAGGATCAGGAATTGCAAATCCCCGATACATACCAAATGCTAAAGGATTCGTTTACCGGTTTAGGACCGTTGGGCGCTATACTTTCTGCCTTTCAATACCAGCCGGAAAATACATGGCTGGTGGTTGCCTGCGATCTGCCATTGGTTGATAAAGAAACAATAACTTTTTTAATAGAGAACCGAAACGCCGCTTCAGTCGCAACTACCTACCAAAGCCCATTTGATGGCTTGCCCGAACCTTTAATTACTATATGGGAGCCAAAGAGTTTCCCTATATTACTTTCATATAAAGAACAGGGATATCGATGCCCCAGGAAAGTATTAATAAATAGTGATATTACACTTTTACAGCCTCCGAATACAAACGCATTACTGAACGTAAATACACCGGAAGATGCACATAAAGCCGGGAAAATAATTGGCAAGACTATTATGGTATGATTGCTATCAGGGATGCGCTGCTACCCATACTTCGCCATCCTCAAATACTTCTTTTTTCCAGATGGGTACGCTTTGCTTCAACGTATCAATGGCATAACGGCAAGCAGTAAACGCAGCATCCCGGTGCGCAGCAGATACTGCTATTATCACCGGAATCTCACCGGTTTTTAATACACCAACCCGGTGATGGATGACAATATGATGAACAGGCCATTTTTCAATGATATTTTCTGCAATCTTCCTCATCTCCTGAAGCGCCATTGTCTCGTAAGCTTCAAATTCCAGGTGCACCACTTTCTTACCTTTTGTAGAATTCCGGACCGTACCAATAAACACATCAATGCCACCGGCTACCGGAGACATCACTTTATCAAAACATGTTTGCAGCGATAGTGGCTCTGTATCAATTTTAATATCAATCATGCACTCATTTTTAACCGCCGCTTACCGGTGGGATAATAGCAATTTCGTCTTTTTCGTGTAGCACATCCGTAGCTGATGCAAACTCATTATTCACCGCTAACCTGTAAGAAGCAAGTGCTTTTAGTTGGGGATAGCGGATTTGAAGCATATCGCTTAAAGCAGCAATAGTGGGAGTTTCGTTCAATTCGAGAGTAACAGAACGACCGCCTACGATTTCTTTTGCTACACCAAATGCCAATATGCGTAAAGTCATAAATACTATTTAAGCTAATGCAAATGTTTTATCAACGTTTCAATACCTGCAAAAAAAACAAGTACTGCCGTAACACGGCGTATGGTTAACGGATTAAATTTTATGGCTCCTATTCTTGATCCTGCCTGGCCGCCCACAAACACTGCGATGCAGAGCAGCGCTATCATTGTAAAGTTAATGCCGGAAGGTAAACTAATAAGCTGTCCAAAAATGCCGGATATAGAATTTACTAAAATAAAAACGCTGGCCGTTGCCGCTATTTTTTTGGGTTCGTCCCATTTCATCAGGTTCAATAAAGGAGATAAAAAAATACCGCCGCCGATGCCTACCATACCGGATAAAAACCCAATACCACCACCAATCAAGGCATCTTTCCAATAGTTATTTTGATAGAATATTACCGCATCCTGTTTTGATTTGGTTTTGATCCACAATAAAATGGCCGCTACTATTAAACTGCAACCCAGAATCACAAAAAAAGTGGTTTGGCTTAATTTCATTAATGCTCCTACAAAAGCCATTGGAACACTTGCTATTGCAAGCGGAAGAATCCTTTTCCAGGCCACCTGCCCGTTTTTCACAAAAACAATAGTACCACCGGTAACTACAATGATATTGCATATCAAAGCAATGAGCCGCATTTCCTTGAATGGAAAAGCAAACAGCGCCAGCACCGCCAAATAACTGGAACCGCCTCCAAAGCCTACGGAGGCGTATACAAAGGCAATAACAAAAAAAATAAAAAGCAATTCCGTATGCGGCATATGGATATAATTCGTGTAAAAAAGTATTTATAAAATTGCTATTTAAAACCCAATTACTCAAATGTTTATTTATCACATGAAAGCGGAAGAAAAGCACCGGCTATTAATCCGTAAAATCAAATAACGTAGCGGTGAAAACACCATGCTCTCTTTTCTTAAAAAGCACATGCCAGTTGCCATTATACCGTATAATATTCGGCACAATCATACCATCAAACTGAGTCATTTTTACCTCCATATGCACATCAAAATCATAGAGTGCGGCATTGTAGCTTAAATCGTAATTGCGGGCTACAATAGCCATCGTATTAGTATTGAACCAAGTGGTGATACCATCAAAAACAATCTGATCTTTTTCACTGCCGGTTAAGCCGGGTTTTGCTTTAATAGTAAATACATAACAACTTTGCTTGTTCATTTCTGCTATATCAATATTATAGTTGTAATACCTTGCCACTCTTGCATCAAAAATGTCCAGCTTATCACCTATGAATGGAATACCCGGAATCTTCTTCCCCGGGTTAAAGAACAACATTTTTAATTGCTCTTTGTGCTTGTCCACGCCTTTTTTATTTTCAATATTTCTTTCGGTACCGGCTACAATATTCGTTTGACCGCATACTTTACCATCGGTAAAAAACAGGCTGGCATATAACTGTGCGGTGTAATAATTCCATTGATGCCGCTTATTATAAATATCTCCGCTGGTCTTTTCTTCTATTACTTCCATGCTCCGGCAACTGTCCTGGTATATTTGCCTCGTTTTACTTTGCAAAGAAGCCGTTACGTTCTGTTTTTTGTTGAGCATCCGGATATCATTGTACGAAGTGAAACCCACGATGCGCAGGTTGCGGAAGGCTTTGTAAAATGATGTATCATCTTTTATGCGAAGCAAAAATGCAGGAACATTCAAGTTAGAGCGAACCACCACTTCACTTAAATTCACCATCCTTCTTACAGCCTCTACATCGCTGGAATCGTTTTGAGAAAAAGCGGCTAAAAAGCTACAGTTACAAATTAAAAAGAACCATAACTTCATTTTTTAGGGAAAATCATTTTGTAATCTACTTTCACGGCTCCTTTCGATATATCATCCAGCTTTCGCTTCAGTAATTTCCGCTTTAAGGGAGACAGGTAGTCAATAAATAATTTGCCTTCTATATGGTCGTATTCATGTAAAATAATACGGCCGGAAATACCGCTGAATGTATTCTGGTGCTTTTGAAAATTTTCATCCTGCCATTCAATTGTTACTTCTTCGGCCCGATACACATTTTCTCTTATTTTGGGAATGCTCAGGCATCCTTCGTTATATACCCAGTCATCACCGTGGAGTTCCACCACATGAGGGTTAATAAATACCTGTTTAATTCCCGGTGCATCGGGGTAGGTTTCCTCCTCGTCATCGTCTTCATCATTCTTATTAGCAAATATCTGGGCGCTGTCCATTACAAACAAACGAAAGTCTTTATTGATCTGTGGTGCCGCCAAACCTACGCCATTGCTGGCATACATGGTTTCCCACATATCTTCAACAAGCTTTTGTAAATCGGGATGTCCGGCCTCAATATCTTTAGCCTCTTTTCGCAGAATCGGGTTTCCGTATGCAACTATGGGTAAAATCATCCGTTGTATAAAATATTGACGCAAAAGTACACTATCATAAGGAAGAGCGTACACTCATAAATGATATACTAACTAAACTTTTGCAGGTATTCCTGTAGCATAATAGTTGCAGCAATTACATCAACCAACGCTTTATTTTGACGCTGGCTTTTTTTTAAGCCCATTTGAAGCATAGCCTGCGAAGCCATTTTTGACGTAAACCGTTCATCTACTTCCTTTATCGGCACCAGTGGAAAAGCTTTTTGAAATTGCTTTATAAAATTTTTAACAAGCGGTGTAGCATGGGTATCCGTATCGTCCCAGTTAACCGGCATACCGATGATCACCAATTCCACGGCTTCTTTTGAAAAGTATTCTTTTAAATACGGCACCAGTTTCGGTGTTTCTATTGTGCATAATCCGGTGGCAATAATCTGCAAAGGATCGGTAACTGCAATACCCGTTCGCTTGCCGCCATAATCAATTGAAAGTATCCGGGCCATAGGCAAAGTAAAAGTTCAAGAGTTAAAAAGCGAGAAAAGTTTCCTTTGTATCAACGAATAAATAAATCGGTAATTACAAACAAGGCAAAAACTACGCTGGCAATGCCGTTGGCCGTCATGAACGCAATATTTACCCGCCTTAAATCGGTAGGTTTTACAATAGAATGCTGATAGATTAACATACCGCCGAATACTAAGATGCCGACCCAATACAGCGGCCCGAAATGACCGAGTTTGCCCGCCGCTACCACGCAGGCCGCACTGAGCAAATGAAGCAATTCTGAAATATGCAATGCCGAACTTTTGCCCAGCCATGCAGGCATCGAATAGAGGTGTTGCGCTTTGTCAAACTCTTCATCCTGCAAAGCATATATAATATCAAAGCCGCTTACCCAAAAAATTACAGCCATTGAAAAAAGAATGGGTAATAAACTAAAAAAACCAGTTACTGCAAGGTAAGCTCCGATAGGTGCCAGCGAGAGTCCCAGCCCTAAAACCAAATGGCAAAACGGTGTAAAGCGTTTAGTATAGCTGTAGCCCAATACTACAGCCAACGCCACAGGGGATAAAAAGAAGCATATCCGGTTAATGAAAAGTGTGCATACAATAAATAAAAAGCAGTTGACTATGGTAAAAACCAATGCATTTTGCGGGGTGATGATTCCTCTTGGAACTTCACGGATGGCTGTTCTTGGATTTAAGATATCAATATCCCTATCTAAGTAACGGTTAAAAGCCATAGCCGCGCTTCGGGCAAAAACCATACAAAGGATTACCAGAATAAACCTGCTAAAATAAAAGCGATTCCCCATATTAAAACCTGTATGGTAGTATGCCTGTGTACCTTTGAATATATGGGAGGTAACTGCTAAAAAAAATCCAATCAATGCAAAGGGCATCGCAAAAATGGTATGCGAAAACTTGACTAACGATAAATAATTTTTGACTGTGGGCATGTATTAAGCTGCAAAGAAAGCTTATTATTTGTTGACATTTCGCAAACAGAATGATAAATTATACAATACTAAACTATAGAAACAGTACTCGATATCATACTTACTTATGGGATAATGATGTTGTTCTTACCAACTCCCACAATACGATGCCTGCCGCCACCGAAACATTTAAGGAATGCTTCATGCCCGATTGCGGAATTTCAATACAGCCGTCAGTTTGCTCAATAGTGGCCTGCTCCACGCCTGTAACTTCATTGCCAAAGATAACCGCTATTTTCTGTGGCTTCTTCTCAAACCGGTCCAGGTGAACACTGGCCTCAGCCTGCTCCACCGCATATAAATAATAGCCAGCATCACGCAACTCCTTTATCGCTTCATTAATATCTTTAAAATATTTCCAGGGTACTGTTTCCTCGGCACCCAAAGCTGTTTTTTTTATTTCTTTATGAGGAGGATGAGCCGTATAGCCACAGATATAAATGCCACCCAGCAAAAAGGCGTCTGCGGTACGGAATACGCTGCCCACATTGTAAGCGCTTCGGATGTTTTCCAAGACCACTATCACCGGCAACTTATCGGCTTGCTTAAATTCATCAACCGATTTGCGGTTCAATTCTTCCATTGATAACTTTCGCATATCCAATTTCTGGTACTTTCTTTATAAACAGGAAAGCTGCAAATGTAAGGGCATCCTGTTCAATTCTGACCGAACAAAAAGTGCCTCAGTGATCCAAAAACATACCGTCTTCCTGCCTACATTTGCTTTCCAACATGAGCAAGCCACCTATTACTGATACTCCGCTGATGCAGCAACACAAAGCTATCAAAGCTAAATATCCCGATGCGATATTGCTGTTTCGTGTAGGCGACTTTTACGAAACATTCGGTCCTGATGCGGTAATTGCTTCGCAGGTATTAGGCATTACGCTGACGAAGCGAAACAATGGTGCAGCTTCCATGTCCGACCTGGCAGGTTTTCCTTACCATGCACTGGATACGTATTTGCATAAACTGGTAAAAGCTGGT
Source organism: Chitinophagaceae bacterium (assembly GCA_025924755.1). Classification (GTDB taxonomy): domain Bacteria; phylum Bacteroidota; class Bacteroidia; order Chitinophagales; family Chitinophagaceae; genus Flavisolibacter. Next base: position 11,862 of record JAICHT010000037.1, read on the forward strand.
TACCGGGTTGCCATTTGCGATCAGCTGGAAGACCCGAAAACCGTGAAGGGTATTGTAAAAAGGGGTGTTACCGAAATGGTAACTCCCGGTACTGCTACCAACGAAAAGTTGTTGGAACATGGGACTAATAATTTTTTGGCAGCGGTACATTTCACCAACGACCAATATGGTATGGCATTTTTGGATCTTTCCACCGGAGAATTTTTTATTGCGGAAGGCGATAAAGAATATGCCGACAAGTTATTAATGGGTTTTAAGCCGGCAGAAGTTATTTTTCAGCGGCACAACCAGCGGAAATTTAAGGAAGAATTTGGCAGTAAAATTTACACGTACACACTTGATGAATGGATTTTCCAGGACCAATATGCACAGGATGTGTTGCTAAAGCATTTTGATACGCATTCACTTAAAGGCTTTGGTATAGAAGGAATGCAATACGGTACCGTTGCCGCCGGAGCCATCCTGCATTATTTAAAAGAAACCGAGCACCCGAACCTGCAGCATATCACTACCATCCAACGCATTGACCAGTCCGATTATTTGTGGATGGACCGGTTTACCATTCGTAACCTGGAGCTGCTGAATAGTTATATGGAAAATGGTCATACGCTTTTAAAAGTGTTAGATGCCACTACTACACCCATGGGAGCCCGCCTTTTAAAACGATGGATTGTTTTTCCGTTGAAAGACATTTTAAAAATAAATGAACGGCTGGATGTAGTAGAACACCTGATATTGCAAACGGACTTGCGCAATAAGCTGGTAGCGGCTATGCGATTATGTGGCGATATGGAGCGGTTGGTTTCTAAAATTCCTTTAAAGAAAATTAATCCACGCGAGCTGTTACAACTGGGCCGGGCGTTGCAGCAGGTTCATACTATAAAGCAATTGTGCAATAACAGTGAAAGTATTTATTTAAAAAGACTGGCCGACGCACTAAATCCCTGCTATTATATATCTGAAAAAATATTTAAACAGTTAGTGGAAAACCCGCCGGTATTGGCTTCCAAAGGAGGCTTTATAAATAAATCGGTACACGAAGGTCTTGACGACCTGCGGCACATCTCGCATCACGGCAAAGAATACCTATTGCAGTTGCAGCAAAAAGAAGCCGAACGCACCAGTATCAGTTCACTCAAAATTGGTTTTAATACTGTATTTGGATATTATCTGGAAGTAACCAATGTTCACAAAACCAAGGTGCCGCCCGAATGGATCCGCAAGCAAACATTAGCCAATGCGGAACGTTATGTAACGCAGGAGTTGAAGGATTATGAAGAAAAGATTATGAGCGCTGAGGAAAAAATCCTGGAGATTGAATTGCAATTGTTTGACGGCATACTAAATGAGCTGCACGACTTTCTTTCGTGTATACAAGCCAATGCACAAATAGTAGCTACCCTGGATTGTTTATGCTGCTTTTCGCAAAATGCCATACAGAATAATTACAAAAAGCCAAAGCTGCATACCGGTGACGAATTAATAATTAAAGAAGGTCGCCACCCGGTCATAGAACGGACCCTATCTGCATCAGAGACGTATATCAGCAACGACATAAAGCTGGATAAAACCGAGCAGCAGCTCATTATTCTTACCGGTCCGAATATGAGCGGTAAATCAGCCCTGTTGCGGCAAACAGGCTTAATTACGTTACTGGCGCATATGGGCAGTTTTGTTCCGGCTGCAGAAGCTTTTATACCCATCACTGATAAGATCTTTACACGTGTCGGCGCTTCAGATAACTTAAGTGCAGGCGAGTCTACTTTTATGGTGGAAATGAACGAAACCGCTTCCATAATAAATAATGTTTCGGACAAATGCCTGATTCTTTTAGATGAAATAGGCAGAGGCACCTCTACGTATGACGGCATTTCCATTGCCTGGAGCATCGCTGAATATCTGCACCATTCTCCCTGTCAGCCCAAAACTTTTTTTGCCACGCATTACCACGAATTGAATGAATTGGAAGACAAACTACCGCGGGTAAAAAACTACCATGTCACCAATAAAGAGATTGGTAATAAAATAATTTTTTTACGCAAATTGGCTCCGGGCGGCAGTACGCACAGTTTTGGCATTCATGTAGCAAAAATGGCTGGCATGCCGGTAGAATTAATAAACCGTGCAAAAGAAATATTGAAAAGCCTGGAAAGTAAAGCTGTAGACGGAAGCATCTCCGGCACATTGAAAGATCTATCTGCTCCAAAAGTTCAACTAAGCATTTTTGATGCACACAGCCAAACTTTTGAAGAGATACGCACCAAGCTAAACAATATAGATATTAACCGGCTAACGCCTGTAGAAGCTTTATTAAAACTGAACGAGATAAAGAATATATTAAAATAGAAACCAGGCTTACAACATACCACTAATAAGTTCTTATATGGCATCAAACCAAACCGGCTTTTCATTATCCCAATCTCCATTATAATTAATAAACAATTGCTCACCGGCTTCAATAGCACGTATGGTCTTTACTGCTATCAATGCTTTTTTAAAATACATTTCATATTCACAGTTCGATTGGTAAGAATGATTGTATATAGGCACATAACCCAAAGCCATGGCACATTGGCTTTTGTCTTCTCCCCACTCAAAAATATAGTCGTGCAGCAAGGTCTGGTCCAGCAACTTTCGTTCTTGGCTACTCATCACAATCACAGGTGCTATTTCTATAACAGTCTGTGCCGGAATGCCATTTTTCGCAAAAACACCCCGTCCTTTATCAGAGGTCTTATCTACATAAATGCCGGTATATAAAAAACTGTATTTTTTCACAAATACATGGGTTTCTGCACAAATTAAGTTTTAAAGATTTATTTCTATAAAATTGCAGATGTAAATTTGACGCATGCCTTTGGAATTACACCAGGAAGAATTGTTGCAGGAATTTGAAAATGTCATAGCATCCGGCGATGTACATAAAGTACGTGAGTTTCTGGATGATCAAAACATTACCGATATTGCCGACCTGGTTTATGAACAACCCGAATATGAAAGCGAAATAATAGCGAATATGTCCGTACACAGAGCATCCGGTGTTTTTAAAATTTTAGATTTCCCCACGCAGCAGCGTATTATACAAACGCTTCCGGCCAGTAAAACAGCCGAGCTATTAAATGAGTTGCCAGCGGATGACCGGACTTCTTTTTTGGAGGAGCTGCCCAGCAACGTGGTTCGCGAATTAATAAAACAATTAAACCCGGCAGAACGGAAAATTACCTTATCCTTATTAGGTTATCCGGAAAACAGCGTGGGAAGGCTGATGACGCCGGATTATGTATATGTATATGAAAATGATACGGTAGCCCAGGTGCTGGATATCATCCGAAGGGTTGGAAAAAACAGCGAGACCATTGACGTAATATATGTAATTAATGCCAAAGGCGAACTGCTGGATGATATACGGATACGGGAATTTATTTTAGCACATCCCGATAAAAAAGTTCGGGAACTGATGGACGAACGGGTGATTTCCTTAAATGCTTACGACGACCAGGAAGTAGCCAACGAAGCATTTAAAATGAACAATCGCGTAGCATTGCCCGTAGTAAGCAACACCAACCAGCTATTGGGTATTGTTACTATTGATGATGTGCTATGGGTGGCCAATGAAGAATTTAGCGAGGATATGCAGAAGTTTGGTGGTACGCAGGCATTAGAGCAACCCTATCTTGAAATTCCCTTTTTTAAATTGATAAAAAAAAGGGTCGGCTGGTTAATTATTTTGTTCTTGAGCGAAATGCTTACCGCCACGGCCATGGGTTATTTTAGTGATGAACTGGGCAGGGCTTTGATATTGGCTAATTTTATTCCGCTTATTATGTCGAGCGGCGGTAACAGCGGCTCGCAAGCTTCTACACTTATTATACAGGCATTGGCTGTAGGCGAGGTGAGTATTTTGGACTGGTGGCAAATCATGCGGCGTGAAATATTAAGTGGCCTGATGTTGGGAGGCATATTAGGACTCATTGGTTTTCTCCGCATCTCTTTCTGGCACATATTAATGCAGCATGGCGTTATTCAAAATATATATGGCCCGCATTGGTTTTTTGTTGGGTTAACCATTGGTTTTTCACTCATTGGTGTAGTACTATGGGGAACACTTTGCGGCTCGATGCTTCCTTTACTTTTAAAACGCCTGGGTGCCGATCCGGCCACCAGCTCCGCTCCTTTTGTAGCTACATTAGTAGATGTCACCGGTTTGATTATTTATTTTTCTGTAGCCTATATGATACTCAAAGGAACTTTATTATAAATAGTAATATTTTAATATTCCTATTGCAACTTTGACCGCTGGGTTTTTTTTAAGACTTTCGCACTGCATTACAAAAATTTAAATAAATCAATATGTGCGGAATAGTTGCTTATATCGGTCCCCGCGAAGCGTACCCTATAGTGCTGAAAGGTTTGAAACGACTGGAATACAGAGGTTATGATAGTGCCGGTGTGGCACTGTTGAACGACGGATTAAAAGTATATAAAAAGAAAGGTAAAGTGGCCGGGTTGGAAGAAAGCCTCCAAGGAAAAGATTTACATTCCAATATTGGCATCGGCCACACCCGCTGGGCCACGCACGGCGAACCCAGCGACCGCAATGCACATCCGCACGTTTCTGCCAGCGGCAAATTAGCCATGATCCACAATGGCATTATCGAAAATTATGCACAGCTAAAACAGGAGTTAATAAAGAAAGGATACACTTTTAAAAGCGACACGGATACCGAAGTGCTGCTGAATTTTATTGAAGATATTAAAATCAATAACAACTGCCCGCTGGAAGAAGCAGTGCGTATTGCTTTAAAAAGAGTAGTAGGTGCTTACGTTATTGTATTGCTGGATGAAGAAGCGCCGGATACGTTAATTGCCGCCCGCAAAGGAAGCCCGCTGGTTATTGGCATTGGCAAGAATGAACATTTTTTAGCATCAGATGC
>JAICHT010000038.1 GCA_025924755.1 Chitinophagaceae bacterium
AACTGTAACCGCTCTCTTATCTCTTTGATAATTTCTTTGGCAATGATATTCTGATTTGTACTAAGCCTTCCTTCAATACCATCAAACCACTGTTTCAGTTTCACCAGATCCATACTGCTTAATTCCGCAATATTCTTTTCATCTACCTTAAACCACAAACTCTCTTTTTTTAGCCGGGCTCCCTTGCAGGTAGCACAGGTAGTTAGTTGCATAAATCCTTCTGCCCACCGTTGAATAGCATCGCTGGTGCTGGTAGCAAACCAACGTTTTACCTGGTTAATAACGCCCTCAAATTCGCTGTCATATACGTTTGTTTCAATATCATCAATATACTGCAATTCATTTTCGGATGGGCCGCCCTCTTTGCCATATAAAACCAGGTTCAACGCTGTTTCCGGCAGCTCTTTAAGCGGTTTATCCAGGCTGAATTTATGCCGCTTGGCCAGTGTTTGTATCTGCCTGAAAATATAAGCATCTCTTTCACTGCCCAGTGGTGCAATGCCACCGCTATTGATACTTAATGCATCATCCGGCATTACGGCATTGATGCTTACGGTATATACCTGTCCCAGGCCTTTACAGGTAGGGCAGGCTCCATATGGAGAGTTGAACGAAAAGGCATTTGGGGACGGCTCTTCGTAGCTGATGCCAGTATCTTCGCACATGAGTTGCCGGCTATAAGCCGCTTCTGCATGCGATGCAGGTACACTGTCTTGCTCATAGTCCACAAACATTAAGTCCTTGCCCATTTTTAACGCCTGCTGCACGCTTTGGCTGATACGGGTTCTTAGATCACTGCTTACTTTTAAACGGTCCACTACCAATTCAATATCATGAATTTTATAGCGGTCCAGTTGCATTTTCGGAGTAATATCTTTTACTTCTCCATCTACACGCACTTTTAAAAAACCCTTTTTACGGACTTCTTCAAACAACTCCCTGTAGTGTCCTTTTCTGCCTCTGACCAAAGGCGCCAATAAGGAGATTTTATATCCTTCAAACCGCTTTAGTATATTATTTACAATTTCATCTTCACTCCACTTTACCATTTTTTTTCCCGTGTTATACGAGTAGGCTTCGCTGGCTCTTGCAAAAAGAAGCCGCAAAAAATCATACACCTCTGTAACGGTACCTACTGTTGACCGGGGATTTTTGTTAGTAGTTTTTTGTTCAATGGAAATAACCGGCGAAAGCCCCGTGATCTTGTCCACATCCGGCCGCTCCATTTCGCCTATAAACTGCCGGGCATAGGCACCAAATGTCTCCATATACCGGCGCTGGCCTTCAGCATAAATAGTATCAAAAGCAAGCGACGATTTGCCGCTGCCACTGATGCCGGTAATAACTACCAGTTTGTTTTTAGGAATGGCAATATCAATATTTTTCAAATTGTGCTCACGAGCTCCAAACACTTCAATAAACTCTTCTTTTTCGGACGGTGCTGCACCAGTATTTACTTCGTTATTTTTCATGTAATATCCTCAAAATCTGCGGGAAGCGAAGATACAGCAAGCCGGGCTGCGCTGCAGTATTTTAACAGTTGTTATCAAGGCAGTACGCATATTAAAATTTTTTGGCATGGTTTTCAGGTATAGGCCCTGTTATTATTTTGTTTTATCTTAAAAATTACGCATGAAAAAGACCATGATTTTAGGCTTTGCAGCGCTTTTAGCTTCTGCTGCCGTGAATGCACAAACAGACACTACGCAAAAAAAAGATACCCTTGTAAAAAAGGATAGCACGCAAACTCATACTGTTGCTACAAATACTGTAAAGGGTACTACTGCACAAGTGAATGCACTTAAAAAATCGAAAGCAACTACCACTGATTTATTTAAAAAAGAAGAGAACTAAACTGCTCTTACTTTAATAAAACACATCAGTTATTGTTTTCGTTTCATTGGTATGAAGATTTACCAGCTGTAGCCTGATAATTTATTCATTACCAGGAAGCAATTTGTTACACCAGGGATAGTACTATCCCTGGTTTTTTATTTTACTACTTGCAGATAAACTCACTTTGATGCCTTACACGGGTGTGATTTCATGTTTAAATGTTTATCGTATTTCATAAACCCGTAGAAACCGTTTCGAGATTTAAGAGATGAGTCTCTTATAAAATCGGTAAATTTAACTGCTGTATTGTTAAAATACCGGTTTTTAGATGAGTTAAAATTTCTGGCACAATATTGTATAAGTAAGCAGCGAAACATTACCTAATTTCAAAAATATGTATATGAAGAATAGTATCTTTTTGGCTTTTGTAGCCCTGTTTATGGCTACTGCTGTAAATGCACAATCTACAGTTGATTCAATTGAGGCTAAGTATAAGCTTTTGCCTATGCCTGATTCTTTAACAATGGAAAAAATGTTTCCAATTGTAGGCAGCTACCAGCTAAACAACCCTACGGGTGCTAATGCAATGAATACCACTACGACAAACACCACCAGCACCAATACTGCCGACTCTTCTTCCTCTGCTACTACGAATACCGCATCCAGTGCCGGTATGCTTAGTGTAATGATGGATTCCTCTAATAAAGGTATTGTATGGATTTCTGGTTTGCCACAAGGTAAAATAAAGGCTTATTTAAAACAATCCCCAGCTACTTACCGCATTATTGCACAAACCACAGATGCAGGTACTAAAGTACCAGAAGGTACTGCTATGTACGATTCTACTACAAAAGTGCTGAATATAGAAATAGGCACCGCTTATAATGATGCGAATCCTGGTGCTGTTTTCCCAATGAACAATGGCACTATGATGGACTCAACATCAATGAATAACATGAGTAACGACCATATGAACAATAGCACGACAAAAACAAAAACAAAAAGCTCTAAGACGAAGTCAAAATCCAAAGCAAAACCCAAAAAGGTGATGTATTACACTGCTACCAAAGAGGGTGAAAACATGACCTCAAGCACTACCACACAACAATAAAGTTTTCATTTGCATATACAATGATGGGCTGTCTTTTGGCAGCCCATTTTTTATAACCATATAGGATATCTTATATCCGCATAGCTTTTTATGATTTTCTTTTTTCAACCTTTTGGCAAGTAAATGCTGTAGCGGCTAATTTTGCAATGCTTCAAAGTATCTGCCCTACTTATGGCATCAAACTTTGCAGATAATCGGTTACTATAAATAATTACAATGATTAAACCTGTTGGTATATTTTACGAGCACCCTGAGTGGTTTCGAAAATTATTTGAATTGCTGGACAGCAGAGAAATACCCTATAAAAAGCTGCACGCCGGCTTTCATAGTTTTAACCCCTCTGATATTCATCCTCCATATAGCGTCGTATTAAACCGGATCAGTTCTTCGTCTTATTTGCGTGGGCATGGACAGGGCATTTTTTATTCCAAAGCTTTTATGGCTTACCTGGAGCAGACCGGCACACCCGTTATCAACGGCTCGAGAGCTACAGAAATAGAAACGTCAAAAGCATTGCAATTACTTTTACTGTCCAAGCTGGGTTTAGCTTTTCCCAAAAGCATAGTAGTCAACCATAGTTCTCAAATACTTGAAGCAGCCAAAACATTACAGTTTCCTATTGCGGTAAAACCCAATATAGGTGGCAGCGGTGCGGGCATCATTCGCTTTAATACTTTATCATCTTTAGAAGAAGCCGTTGAAAACAATGCAATTGATTTAGGGATAGATCAAACAGCATTGGTGCAGGAGTTTATTCCCGCTCGTGGCGGTCATATCAACCGTGTAGAAACCTTGAATGGAAAATTTTTATACGCTATAAAAGTATTTACTACCGGCGAAAGTTTCAACCTGTGCCCGGCTGAAATTTGCCAGGTGCCGGAACTGAATGAAGGGCCACAGGCTATTGGTGAAGTATGCCTGACCACAGCGCCCAAAAAAGGGATTAAAGTAGAAGCATTTACGCCACCGGCGCAGGTAATAGCAGCTGTGGAGCGTATCGTACAGGAAGCCAATATCAATGTAGGTGGTATTGAATATATAGTGGACGACCGCAATGGTGACATCTTGTATTATGATATTAATGCGCTGTCTAACTTTATTGCCGATGCCGAAAATGTAATTGGCTTCGATCCGTTCAAAAATTTAGTAGACTATATACAATCCTTTGTAAATACAAAAAATTAATTGTTATGAGATTTGGTTATTGGTTACCGGTATTTGGCGGATGGCTGCGTAATGTAGAAGACGAGCAAATGGAAACAAGCTGGAATTATGTAAAACGCCTGGCGCAACGAAGCGAAGAAATTGGTTTTGACTTAACCTTGATTGCCGAATTATTTTTAAACGATATTAAAGGCGAAAGCGCTCCTTCTCTGGATGCCTGGTCTACGGCGGCGGCCTTAGCAGCGGTTACTGAAAAACTGGAGCTGATGGTAGCGGTTCGTCCTACCTTTCATAATCCGGCCATATTAGCCAAGCAGGCAGCCAATATAGCCAATATCAGCAATGGCCGGTTGTCGTTAAACGTTGTATCATCCTGGTGGCAACAGGAAGCGCTGAAATATGGTATTCAATATGAGCAGCACGATGACCGCTATGCCCGAATGAAAGAGTGGATGGAAATTATAACTTCCATGTGGGAGAAAGATGGTTTTTCATTTGAAGGAAAATATTACAGTGTAACCGACACCATATTGCAGCCAAAGCCGGTAGTAAAACCTTTAATATATGCAGGTGGCGAATCGGAAGCCGGAAAAAATTTAATTGCGCAAACCTGCGATGGATATGTAATGCATGGCGACTCGCCGGAAGCGATCGGCGCTCGTATAAGTGATGTAAAACAACGCAGGGAAAAGCTGGGCCTGCCTCCATTAACCTATGGCGTAGCCGCTTATTCCATTGTTAGAAACAACCAGGAGGAAGTACAAAAAGAAATTGAACGCATTACTGATGTCAGATCTTCTGCTGCCGGTTATAACAATTATCAGCAATGGCTTAACGGAACGCAACTCGAAAAAAAAGTATCGCTGGAAGAGTATTCAGTATCCAACCGCGGTTTGCGTACCGGGCTTGCCGGCACACCAGAACAGATTGCCGAAAAAATTTATGAATTTGAAAAAGTGGGTGTGGACTTTTTTTTATTGCAGTGCAGCCCGCAACTGGAAGAAATGGAGCGGTTTGCCGAAGCAATCATTGCACACCAACCCGCTTAACTTTCCTTATTGCAAAACCCATTTTAATAATGGGTTTTGCTTTTATCCGGCCTTGATATAGCTAAAGCAGCTGCGGCCTCTCATTTTATTTTTTGCATCTATCTTTACTGCTTTTATTTATACGAATGAAGGAACTGTCTGTAGTAATACCGGTAATGAATGAAGAAGAGAACATCAAGCTCTTAATGGAAGCCGTGCATAATGCCTTAAGTGCTATTGATTATGAAGTAATTTTTGTAGACGATGGCTCATCCGACAATACCAGGAGAACCATAATGGATAATGCAGATGAGCGTACAAAGCTGGTAGAACTACGGAAAAATTATGGTCAAAGCACTGCTATGACGGCAGGTATTGATTATGCGAAAGGTACATATATTGCCATGCTCGACGGCGATTTGCAAAATGATCCAACCGATATTCCGCCGATGCTGGAGCTATTAAAAAGAGACGATTGGGATGTAGTAGCCGGCAACCGCAAAAGCCGGAAAGATGGGATGCTGCTCCGCAAAATTCCCAGTAAAATAGCCAATGCACTTATCCGCCGCTGGACAGGGGTTTACATCAAAGATTATGGATGCACTTTAAAAGTGTTTAGAAGGGAAATAGCGGAAGATCTGGGCCTGTATGGAGAACTGCACCGTTTTATACCGGTACTTGCCAAATTGCAGGGTGCCCGCATTACGCAGGTAGATGTAAAGCACCATCCCCGGCAGTTTGGCAAAAGCAAATACGGCCTCAACCGTACATTTAAAGTGTTGTCCGACCTGGTGCTGATGGTGTTCTTTGGCCGTTATATTCAAAAGCCCATGCACCTTTTTGGCACTATCGGCTTTATCAGTCTTGGGTTAGGCATTATCATTAACCTGTATCTTTTGATATTAAAAATATCCGGACATGACATCTGGGGCAAACCCCTGCTGATATTGGGTTTAATTTTTTTATTGGGCGGCATCCAGTTAATAACCATAGGCATACTGGCAGAAATTGCCATCCGCACTTACTTTGAATCGCAGGACAAAAAAACCTACAAGGTGCGCAAAGTATTTGAGAAAGACCAGCAAAATAAACCCATACTGGGCATTACCGTTTAGTAGTGCAGCAGCACTTCTTTATTATGCAAAAACCAGTCGTAAAAACGTTGTATCCCGTCCTTCAACTCGGTATGTGGCTGATAAGCCAATAATTGTTTCGCTTTAGTAATATTAGCCATAGTATGAGGCAAATCGCCTGGCTGTTCGGGCTGTTGATCAATAGTTGCCTTTTTACCAACTACTTCTTCTATAGTGCTGATCAAATCTTTTAATGAAACCGAGTGGTTATTACCTAGATTAAAGATTTCAAACGGAGATTGATTGTACCCGATAGCACTTACCATTCCACTTACAATATCATCTACATAAGTATAATCGCGGCTGGTAGTGCCATCGCCAAAGAGGCGTATTGGCTCACCTTTTAAAATAGATTTTACAAACTGGTGTATGGCTAAATCAGGTCGTTGTCCGGGCCCGTATACAGTAAACAACCTTAGCGCTACAAACCGAATACCGTATAAATGACTATATACATGCCCGGCCATTTCGCCGGATAGTTTTGTCATAGCATATGGGCTGATGGGCAACAGGTTTTCAGTTTCGTTCCAGGGCAGGTTTTTATTTGCGCCATATACACTGCTGGATGAGGCAAATACAAATTGCTTTACGCCTGTTTGTTGTGCAAAGTCCAATAAGTTTTGTGTGCCTTCTATATTGGTTTTTTGATAGCCCATAGGATTGCTGATGCTGGGCCGTACCCCGGCTTTAGCCGCCACATGAATAATGGCATCCACCGGCTGCGTAAGCGTATCGTGCAATACTTTGGGTGTGCTGATATCAATATCGAGGTCAAATAAATTAAAGTTGTGATGCGTTTCAAAACCGGCAATATTGATTAATTTAAATTGCCTTGGGTAAAATGGAGCAAAGTTATCTATACATGTAACCTTGATGTCTTCATCCTTTATTAACTCGCGTATCAACTGGCTGCCAATAAAACCCGCACCTCCGGTAACTAAGTAATGTTTTTTCACAAGCGAATGCATTTATATTATGCAAAATAAAAGAAGTTGTTTCAGAGGTAAGAATATAAATGTATTATGCCGGGTTATAAAGCATAAGCTCTTGTAAAAACAGAAGCACCATTCAGCAAATGAATTCTATAAAAACTACTCTCAACATTACCTTAAGGTTATGAAAGGAATATAAATTAACTACAAGAAAAGGATCTATATAATTTAAACTAAGTGCTGGTAAAAAGCTACAGATGCGTACAATATAGCGATATGGTATAAACACAAATTTCCCATATCAACCTTCAAGTTGTTACAGGAAATAAGTTACTGTTATTGATAACCGCTCTTTAATTAAAGAGTAGATCAATATACAAAATCAACTACCGGAACCAGCTTAATGCCTGTGCCTCATCAATTCGTCTTTCTGGCTCAGCAGATAAAAAGTAATAAGGCTAAACACTACCACAAAGGCAATAATGAATGCAATGGATGGTTGAGTAAGAACACTTAAGAGTAAAATTAAATACATATATGATTGTTTTACGGTTTAAAAATGCTATTAAAACAGGTGTACTCCCTGTAAGTATTACTTTTACTTGGCAAAAAATTACGGGTAAGTGTACTAGCTGTTAAAGCAGTGCTGTAAAACGATGATCGAATACGTAGTGCTGAATATAGATCAGACTGGTACATATACCTATTAATTTAAAAACTACACAACTTATGGTAGACATAAGGATCAGGAAAGTTTAGAATTAATAGGATATATAGATGAGGATGTCATAAATGTAAGAAATAAAATTAAAACTGCAAACAGAAATCTACTACTCTCTGAAAAAATTTTTTTCTTAAGTATATGGCAACTTTAAGTAGATGAATCGACTAGTGATATTGATGAAGCTTTGCAAAAATTTTAGGTATGGAAATAAGGCATATACCTTTACTTTGGCTGATGCATTATTAATGTATTAATCAGACTTTCAACTTTAGATGCCGGCGCATTTTCTACCAGGTGGCTTTGCTGTTTTCCTTCATCGCTCCACGCATTGCTACCATCTTCAGCAATTTGTATAGTACCCTGCTTAAGAGTATAATATGGTTTATAGCCTGCAATGGCTACCAATACGGCCGTTTCATCCCAGCTTTTTCTTCCGGCACTGTCTTCTTTTGCCATCGGAACGCATAAGGCAAATACATCTTTTACCGGGCTGTTCTGGATAGATGAATTTTGAATAAGCGGCAACCCGGTTTTTATTTTTTCACCAATTTCAAAACCACTGAACAATATAGGCTTATTAAAGTGTTCATACACATATTTAGAAGCTGCTGCATCTTTCTCAATATTAAATTCTTTGCCTGCAGGAAACCGGCCGGCCATACACACCAGGTTCTTTACTTTTTTTGCTACAAGTTCTGCTCCTGTTAGTGCAGAATATGAGTCGGGTTTGGATTGAAGTAAACTGGAGATATTCGTCAAAAAACCCACCGTAATAAGGGTTACACTTGCATCCGGTTGTTGCGACAATATCTTTCTATATAGGCTAACCGCATCCGGCACTTCACTATTACTTTTGATGGCATGCGGATATTTTTTGACTAATGTATCCGTCCAGTGTTGCCAGTCTTTCAGTGTCAATGCATTTCCTTTAGGTACACCAATAGGGATATTGGGTTTTTTAAAATAGGTATTGAACACGTTTAGTACGGCCGCCACGCCTTCGTATTTGGTACTGGCCATTGTGGCAAGTATGGTTGCCTTTCCGCTATCAGCATAGGCATGCAGCAATGTAATAGCACCTACATCATCATAATCCGGACCCATATCCGTATCAAAAATTACGGGTATAGGTTTATGCTGTGCAGATGCTACTAACAGTTGTAGCAGGCAAATGCTTACCCATATCATTCTTTTCATCCAAATGAAATTTAATATCACTTCGAAGCCTGTGGTAATGTAAAGGCTACATACGAATCGCCTGACTTGGTACCCAGTTTGCCACCGCCACACGCAACTACCACATATTGTTTTCCGTTAACCTCGTAGGTAGCAGGAGTAGCAAAGCCGGCAGCAGGCAAAGTCGTTTCCCAAAGCAATTTCCCCGTTCTTTTATTAAAAGCTCTAAACTTACCATCTTTAGTAGCCGCAATAAACAATAGCCCTCCTTTTGTAACTACTGGCCCTCCGTAGTTTTCGCTGCCCGATTCTTTAACGCCTTTGGCTTTAAAAACAGAGTCTTCTCCTAAAGTAGTCTTCCAAACATATTCGCCGGTATTTAAATCAATAGCATTTAAAACACCCCATGGCGGCGCCAGCGCAGGCTGGTTGGACTTGGATAAAAACTTATTATATCCCGAAATTTGATAGGGCAACTGGCGGAAAGAGTCTATAGCCGTAAGATGTGTGGTATATTGTTGCTGCTGTTCTTGTTGCTTATTTAATACAAAAGAAGCAATGGCGTCTTTATCTTGCTGGCTTAAATAATGAAAGGCAGGCATCATACGCCGACCGGCATTGATAAATTCCACAAAGCTCCTGGGGTCGTATTTTTTATTTACATCAACTAAAGAGGGATAATTACCGCTGCCTTTTCTATCAGGCCCATGGCAACCCATACAATTTTGTTTATACAACCGCAATCCTGCCTGGCCAAAATTTTCCTGGTTTTTTTTCTTATCTACATCAAACATTTTAAGTATCCACGCCATCTGGTTGGCGTTTACATATAGTATCCCGCTTTCCGGATCTACGGCGGGGCCACCCCATTCTCCGCCGCCATCAAAACCCGGGAAAATAATAGTGCCTTCTTTGGACTGCGGCATAAACATTTTTCCGGTATGATACGAAGCCAGCCGGGTTTTTACATCTTCATATTCTTCTTTGGAAAGGTAGGGATTCAGGTCTTTTTCGGTAAGGGTTTGCCGTACAAATGGCGCTGGTTTTTGCGGAACCGGTTGTGTAGGCCAAAGCTTTTCGCCAGTTAGCTCCGTAGTGGTATCCACCGGTGTTTCTTTGATTGGGAAAAGCGGCTGGCCGTTCTCCCTGTTAAAAAGAAATACAAAGCCGGTTTTAGTAGTTTGTGCTACGGCATCAATATCTTTCCCATCATGCTTTACGGTTAACAAAACCGGTGCAGAAGAAGGATCCCAGTCCCAGGTATCATGATGAATATATTGAAAATGCCAGAGGTGCTTACCGGTAGCGGCATCCAGCGCCAGCATACAATCGGCATATAAGTTAGATCCTTTTCTTTTTCCACCATAAAAGTCCATTGAAGCTGAGCCAATCGGGATATAAGCGATACCTCGCTTTTGATCTATGGTCATTCCCATCCAGTTGTTAGCGCCGCCTGTTGTTTTCCATGCATTTGGATCTTCCCAAGTGTCATAACCGGCTTCACCAGGATGCGGAATGGTGTGAAAGTCCCAAACCAGTTTACCAGTACGGGCATCATATGCTCTTACATCGCCCGGTGCTGCATCCATCCCTTCTGAAACCCGTGTACCCGATATCACCAGGTTTTTATAGATTGCCGGTGCGGAGGTATTGGTAATAAATAAATCGGCAAACTCGGCTCCTAATCCATCATGCAGGTCTACTTTGCCGCCTTTGCCAAAATCAGGTGCCAGTTTACCAGTACGGGCATTAATTGCCTGCAGGTAAGGACCTGCTGTATAAAATATTCGCTGATCGTCTTTGCCGTCGCTCCAAAACGCTACGCCCCGGTTGTTATTTAAATTAAAATGTCCTTGCTTTTCTTCAGTGATGGTATCATAAGGAGAAAACACCCATTTACCAGCACCCGTTGCAGCATCAATAGCAAATACTTTCAACTGCGGCGTAGTGCCATATAGTATTCCGTTTACCATTATTGGGTTGCATTGTATCTGCGAATGAGCCGATGTATCCGCATCTCCGGTATGATATTCCCAGGCCACTTGCAACTGCTGCACATTGCCGGTATCAATCTGGGCAAGAGAAGAATATTTATTAGCGTCCGAGTTTCCGTTGACTACTTCCCAATTATTGAATTCCGGCGTTTGATTGTTTTTACAAGCAGCTAAATAGGTTAATGCTGAAAATACAATAACTCCAATTTTGAGGTTGACTTTCTTTATCATTTTTATAGGCTTACAAATCGTTCTAGCTAAAATAATGGAATTAAAAACAATGCATGAGAAATTTTGTGCAGCAATATAAAAACTGGCGAATGGGTTTTAAAACACGGAAAATAAAAATCCCCTCTTTTGGAGGGGATGCTTTATAAGGCGTTTACAATTTCATAAGTACTTTTTCTTCGGACAATGGACGCCTTTGTTTTCAGGACGGAACGTTTTCAATAGGATCTTCAGGATTAAAAACGGACTTTCTTTAGGATTAGAGGCAATTGGTTTTGGTTTGGTTTTCTTAGCTATTGGATAATTTGATACCACAAAGCTATTCTCTGAAAATGATTGTTTACTATGGATTCGCTCAAAAGGCAGATGCTCCGGTTAAATGCACCGATTTCACAGACGAAACACAATATTAACACGCTGAAAATCAATGTTTTAGTAAATTTACTGTTGAGGGAGTAACAATACGTAGCAAAGGTACGATTGAACAATATGCCACATCTTTTACAGCTACCCATACTAATTGATGGTAGCTAAAACAGGAAGATTGATATAGTAATACAGAACCTACTAATAATAAAAAACTCCCTGTTATAAAACAGAGAGTAAAGTCATTAACAGACGGTTAGGCTTTTTAATGGATAGTGGTTGCTATCAGCACGTCTAAGATATAGCTCATCAGCTATCAAGCAAAGTATTTATGCAGGTACAGTTTGCTATATTACTTATCCACACTCTTGAAATGATTGCTGTATCTATATTCTCGCTTCTTTTAATAAATTGTACACATGGTAGCGGCTTAAAAAAATTTTATCCCTTACAGGAAGGGATAAAATCGGCAAACAATCGTAAAGGTTCAATTCAATTTCTAAGCACTGATAAGAAGGATAACTTTTTACACGGAATGGATGACGGATTACTGGTATTTGGATTTAAAAACGGGGCGCCAAAAATTACATACAGCACTTTCTAAAAATAGAATCAAACACTATTACAATCGATTATAGACAAATGTATAGTTGAAAAACGTTATTAATACGATTATTATTTTAACGCAAAGTTTTTAAGGGTAATTACTTAAAATATACTAAGGTAACTTGGGTAGAGCACTTAATTATAATACCATCAGGTTTATAAAAACAAAAAGGGCCCGAATAGAAATTCAGCCCCGTTTTAAAATCCAATATCCTATGAAAAACCGAGGTAAAAGTAATAGCATAGTTTAATATTGCCTATAGTATAAATACGCAATTTTGTAGAGCTAACTCACAAAATTCTTAAACAAAGGTTAAAGTCCATATTTCTTCTTTTATAGCTACGTTGCGTCGAGGTAAATCAATCTACACTCTTGCAATGCAAAAGATGATCTTCACTTACAGCATATCGCTATAAGCTATTATCAATTGCTGAAGGTCACTCCCATTTACAAAGTGAATAAAGGAACAAGTAATGAAGCATAGCATCTCGAAAAACCGAAAGACAGTTCCCTGTTCATGGCGTTGTACCCATTTAAATACATTGTATTACCACGTATCAAAAACTTTTTATCAATTTATATTTCTTGCTATCTTTTCCTACTCCTACCTCTAATATATATACTCCGGGTGTTAATTTGCTTCCAGTTTCTATTTGTTGACCAGAGAGTATATTGGGTATCTTCAACATTACTTTTCCTTCCATATTGTATAAGATTGCAGGTAATTTCTCCTGATAACTTCCTTCTAAGCTAAGTGTAAAAGAATTTTTAAATGGATTAGGATAAACAATAGCAGTACGTTCTTCTTCATTTATGTTAGCGCCTCTTTGTTCAGCTACCAGGACGCCTTTATCTGTTACAATAAAGTTATAGGAACTGCTACCGCTGCCTCTTGGTGTAACTACTGTAATGGCACCCGTAGTTGCTCCTGTTGGAACCAGTACTTCAAGTATATAAGCATTAAGTACTTTAAAATTGGAGGTAGCTAATCCATTGAATAAAACCTGGGTTGCTTCTCCAAAGTTTTCACCTACTATAGTCACCAGCGTTCCTGCTGAACCTGTAGCAGGTATAAAGAAATGAACATCGGGGAGAGCATAAGTAATATTAAAAACGCTTTGATTAAAAACGATATCATTATTGTTTATATCCTTTATACTGATAAACCCGGTGGTGGCACCGACTGGTACAGTAGCAATAAGGAAATAATTATTTAATATCATATATGCAGCACTTACGCCATTAAAACTTACTGCCATTGTCTTACTCAGGTTTTCACCCATAATAAATACAAAAGAGCCGGAAGGCCCGGCGGAAGGGGCAAAGTAGGTAATGGCAGGTGAGGTGTTGGAACTAACTGTAATAGTTCTGGTACTGTTTAAAACGGTGTTGAAATTGGCAGTATCAACAGGAGTAAAATCCGCAGCAAGAACTTGCGAACCGCTATTAAGAATAGTGCCCGCAGGCGGTGTATACACAAAGGCTCCGGCGACTGGCATTCCTTTAAAAGCAGCAGTAGCATTTAGCTGGCTTTCGCTTAGCTGCATACCCTCTACCGCGTTAGCTGGATTCCAGGTAATGACTGGCATTGCTTTATTAATACGAAATGACCTGTTGACAGCAGGAGCAGGATTATACACAGAATCTCCTTGCTGTGAAGCTTCTATGGTAACAATGCCTGTACCCGTAAGGGTCACGACGCTATCAGCGATAGTAGCAGGACCCGAAATGATGGTAAATGTTAGCGGCAGATCAGAAGAGGCTTTGGCTGTTATAGAAAAGGCTGTATCGCCAAAAGTATGATCGGGGATGCTGTCGAAAGCAATAGATTGAATTTGTTTTATAGCCTCGCCTTGTAACTTTAGTATCCAAAAATCATAACTTCCCTGGCTGGGCTCACTTTTATCGCCTCCTATAGCCGAATTGGATTTACCTGCCAGCAAATATCCATGATCGGGTGTGGTAACAATAGTATGTAATTCATCATTGCCCGGACCTCCAAAAGTCTTATCCCAAATTTTCTTGCCATTACTATCTGTCTTTACTAGCCAATAATCGCTTCCTTTATTCGCTTCACTTTTATCGCCACCTATTCCTGAAGCGGAGCTGCCACCTAATATATAACCACTATCTGGAGTGGCAACTAACGCTGCAAAATAATCGCCGCTTTTACCACCAAAGGTTTTATCCCACTTCTTATTACCATCTTGGTCTATTTTTATTACCCAATAGTCATTAAATCCATTATTCGCTTCACTCTTATCGCCACCAATTTCAGAATAAGAGTCTCCGCCTAATATATACCCCCCATCTTCAGTAGTAATCATAGAAATAAGTTCATCCAGCTTACTGCCTCCAAAAGTCTTATCCCATGCCTTATTACCGCTATCATCTATTTTTACGATCCAATAATCATACATGCCTCTACTGGTATCGCTTTTATCACCTCCAGCTCCGGACTGAGAATAACCCCCTAATAAATAACCGCCATCCGATGCAGCAACTATACTCTTGAAGTAGTCAAAATCAGTTCCCCCATAATCCTTATCCCACACCTTATCACCGTTACTATTAATTTTTATTATCCAGTAATCAAATAGTCCTTTACCGGCATCCGTTTTATCAGAGCCTTTATCGGAATCTGAATTACCCCCTAATAAATAACCGCCATCTGCTGTTTGTATTAAAGAGTAAAGCAAATCATCTCCATTTCCTCCAAAGGTTTTATCCCATTCTTTGTTACCATCCTTATCTATCTTGATAATCCAATAGTCGTAACCTCCCCTGCTTTCTTCACTTTTATCGCCACTGATACCTGAAAGAGAATAGCCGCCTAATAAGTAGCCTCCATCTAGAGTAGCTACCATAGCACTCAGGAAATCATACTTATCGCCTCCCAAAGTTTTACTCCACTCCTTATTACCATCCTTGTCTACTTTTATCACTACATAATCCTGCTGCCCAGGATTTGATTCACTTCCTCCTTCTAAACCCTGAAAAGAATAACCTCCCAGCAAATAGCCTCCATCAGAAGTTGCAACCATAGCATTCAGGTAATCATCTACGGAACTGCCAAGGGTTTTGTCCCACAGTTTAATTGGTATTGCAGATTGCCCTTGGGCATGTAAAGTAAAAGAAGACAGGAACACTAACAGGATGGTAAGCTCCCAATGTTTAAAAGGCATAACGGTTTTTAATAGATCTAAAAGACCTAAAGAAGATTGCATAAAACAAGATTGAGGTGAAGAATTCAATGCTCGTGATAAATTGGGAATTCCTGCCCTTTTGTTTTCATGCGCAGGATATTGCTAGCTTCTATTACAGAAATGATATAAAGTATTGTCAGGAGTTCAAGCGACACTATTAAATATGAATAGGAAGGTATCCTAAAAGAGCCGGTGTGAACTTTTATCATATCAATTTAATGAAATCAGATATGATCTTTAATCATTAGCCTGACAGGCTACATTCACTGCTGCATTAAGTATTGATTTTATATTAATTAATACGTGTAAAATCTTTTTCTTTTTTGGTAATACCGTAAAGACAGGGGTCGAGTTGCTGCCTTTACGGTTGATGTGTGAATTTAAAACTGGTGGTTTGGGGTTATGGAGCGAGTTTAACCAATTTTAAGGTTACTTTTTCACTTCCCTGCCGTACCTGCAAAAAATAAGAACCCGGCCGGTAGTTAGATCCTATTGTAAAACTACCTTTTACTGCCACACCTTGGCGGTCTTCAACAACTCTACCCCATACGTCCACTACTTTTATCTCTACAGTGTTGCCTGATGGCCCCTCCATAAACAGGGTAAAGTACGAAGCCGATGGATTCGGTATAGCCTGCACCGACAGTTTACCGGCTGATTGGTCAGTGAGCGACAGCCGTGCCCCACCTATAGTGGCGGCGCTGCTGCCCGGCTTAAAGAGTACATCCACCCAGTAGCTGGAGCTGTTGTACGAAGAGGTGGGGAAGCCAGAGGTGCCATACTTGTACACACCATTTGGCCCATCCACCCCGTTCTGCAAAGCCGTTAATGCACCATTGGTCACGCCACTATTGGCGAAGAACCCGGTAGTGGAGGCATACCCGCCACCGGAGGAGAAGTACGAAGCCACGTAAGTAGTGTTGGCGGTGATGCTCACCGGGGTAGCAAAGCGCACCTCCTGCCACCCGCTGCTGGTCTCATTGGTAAAGGTGGCACTAGCGAGCTTCGTGCCCGTAGAGGTCCACAAATTACCGGTGTGGGTGCCGGTATTGGCAGTGCCCTTGTAGAAGCGAATGCCGGTGATGGTGCCACTCTGC
>JAICHT010000039.1 GCA_025924755.1 Chitinophagaceae bacterium
AAATGTAAACCAAATTCCTGTACCCTCTTGAAGAATTGTTAATAAAAATGAAAATCACATATTTATGTGATAAAAAAGAAAATAGGAAAAAGGAGATTTTTTGAATAGAAAAGCCCGGATTTATTTGTCCGGGCTTTTCTATGAATGACATAGTAACTATATTGATATTATTATTTACTTTTTTATAAATTTAATTAACTGCCCCACTCCGTCAGCCGTTTCGATATTCAAAAAGTAGACACCTGCGGCTAAGTTTTGCACATCAAAACTCAAGTTGTTACTTCCTGTAGTTACCGGGTATTCTTTGCGGCTGACCATTTTACCCGAAGCATCTAATAATTGCACTACCGCAGCCATGTTTTTTCCGGATATCATACCAATCTTAACCTCATTGTTTACGATATTTCCTGATAAGAGGCTGATATTGGAAATAGCGGTAGCTACAACTTTTATAATTTTTGAATAGCTAAACCGGCCGTCAAAATCAACTTGCTTAATACGGTAATACATTGCCAGGGAGGTGATATTGGCATGTATGAAATCATACTGCTCTTTGGACGATGAAGCACCAACGGAGTTCACAATTCCCACCTCTGTAAAATGTTGCCCGTCCATAGAAGCTTCTATGGAAAAATAATCATTATTGCTTTCTGCAGCAGTACTCCAATAGATATGATTATTTGCTCCTTCATTATGGCCAGATATGGATACCCAGGTTACCGGCAATACGCCATTATAACTTACGGCAAAAGGTGAAAAGCTGGTAAAGCCGGAGCGGGAGATGGTATAAGGATTACTGCCGGAAGCAGCTAGGTTAGCATTGCCATATTCCCACGCTCCTGCTGTATAATGTGCCAGCCGGGTAACAGCACGGTTGAAGCCAGTCATCTCAAGAGATGCAGGCCATTGTAAGGTAACCGTAGCGTTTGAGCCACCAATTACTGCCTCGGAAATAAGCCAGGTGGCATTAACCGCACTGGAGGTAATGGGCGTTCCGTATGTACCATGCGAATATGGAGCATCCAGTACCCTTACACTAAAATTATCGGTAGTGGAGCCAGGCGTCAACGCAATAGTGGCTGGTATATAGCTGGTACTATTACCCACAGGAAACATCTTACTTGAGCCGTTAGCCACCTGCTGCACCAAAGAACCACTCCCATTGGCAATTATATAATTGCTGGCAGTATATCCCGAGATGGAAGCTGAAGAACCCATGGTAAAATCGTAGTTGCTTAATGATAGTTTACCACTTATAAAAGCTAGTGTATTGTTTACAGCCATATTAGCGGATAATATTACTAATCCTGTTGCTTTATTGATCGTAATATTGTTGAAAGCACCAGTTGAATTAATGGTTTGATCGACCGTGCCGTTAAATTGAATAGTACTACCGGTATTGGTATAGTTTCCGGATGTCATGATCCAGTTGCCGCCTACATTATGCGTATAATTGCCTGCAGCAAAGGTTCCATTGCTTAAAGAAAAATTAGTTGCAATATTGAGGGCACCAGCAGGTGTTTTTGTACCGGTTGCAGATATGGTAAGGTTGCCATAGTCTGTTGCGTTTGAAATAGTTTGTGTAGTGCCTGCATAATCAACAGTACTTAATGCACCTAAGCTATATGTAGTAAAAGCGGGTAATGTATTGGTGCCGCCAATTTTTAAAGTAGCATTATCATCTACCAATAAATTTCCGCCTCCTGCATCCTGTGTCAGTGTTAGGGCAGCCATATTAAATGTGCCGCTTCTTGCTTCCAATGTGGTAATACCATCAATATTTACAGCCGTGGTAGTATTGGCAGTTGCATCTTTTGCATTTACTATTTGGGCTAATGTGTAAGGAGTTGCGCTGCCGCTGATAACAGAATTCCCACTGCCCGTAAAGATGATTGAACCTATAGAGGCATCAAAAGTTCCGTTGTTGGTAAAATTTCCTGCTACGTTAAAATCAGAATTTGCCACCAGGCTTCCGGTGATGATCAAATTATAAAAAGTAGTATTAGCACTTCCTGATAATTGTCCCGGGTCAATGGAGGTTAGATTAAATGTAGAACTGCCACCATCCAGCATGCCATTGCTTTCAAAATCACCAGCTACTGTATAGGTATTGCTACCCGCTGTAAAAATGGCGTCGCTGTTAATGGTAAAATTTCTACCAATATTCCAGTTGGCTGAGGGAGCCACACCGCTGGCGTTGGTATTGGCAATTACCACATCGGTTAGCGAAGCAGGATTGCCGGTAATTGTAAGTGCCCCCGATCCACCAAAGTTTACCGTACCCGAGCTGTTAAAGCCCGTTCCAAATGCTATTGTTTTTGCAGAAGAGGGATTGAATTCAAGCGTGCCGGTACTGGTAATGGTGCCATTATTAGTAAAGCTGCCACTAATAGTGTGTGTAGACACCCCTCCGTTAAAAGAAGCGCCGCTGCCAATAGTAAATGAAACCAAAACCGTCCACCCTACGCTTGGGTTTACGCCACCGGTATTATTGATATTTAAATTAGCAAACGTAGGTGTGCTGGTTGAATTTAATACCGGCGATACGGTGCCGTTGAAATTTACAACCCCGGTAGAGGTGGAAGTCAAGGCATTTAACAATCGTATGGTTTGCACTTTGGTCCCGGTAAAAGTAGTAGTGCCCGTACTGGTTAAGGTGCCGCTGTTTGTAAGATCGCCATTTAAGGTAGCGGTTCCACTTCCGGCAGCATACGAGCCTGTAGAAGTCACGTTCAACAGATCATTATACACAATATCAGCACCCGCTACGGAATAACTGCCATAGACCGTTACGCGGTTGAATGTTGTATTGCCGGTAATTGTTTTGCTGCTACCGGTTAATAACACGGCTCCTGTGGAAGGAACAAATGATCCGGAATTGATCCAGTTTCCACCTAATGAAATGGTGTAAGCGCTTGCATTTAAGGTAGCGCTGCTGTTTATAGTAAGGTCGCCATTGACAGTAGCCATAGCACCAAGCGTTTTTGCGTTGGCACCTCCGTTGGTAAGGCTTAAATTGCCATAAGTAATTCCGCTCACGGTTTGCGCAGTAGTTCCATTATATGTTACGGTACTGCCCGATGCTAAGGTGTATGAAGAAAAATTAGAAGGAAAGTTATTAGCCCCGGCAAGTAATACATTTGTTCCGGACGCTGCGCTAAATGTGCCGCCTAGCGAGGTTCTGTTAGCAATATAACTAGCTAGGTCGAGCGTACCTGCCGATAGGGTAAAATTGTTTTCAATAGAAAGATTGCCGCCGAGTGTGGCCGTACCAGAAGGCTTATTGATGATAAGTGTATTGAATATGGTAGCTGATATGGATTGGGCAGTTGTTCCATTGAAGGTAACGATTCCACTACCCGGCGTAAAAGTTCCTGCATTGCTCCAGTTGCCGCCTACAGAAAGTGTAGCAGTTCCGCTGCTTATTGTAGCTCCTGAACTTATTGATACGCTGCCAGTCACGGTGGTATTAGCATTTACAGATAACTGACCGGATGTAACCGTACAGTTTCCATTTATTGTTGAAGCACTACCAATAGCAGCAATACCGAAAGTTTTATTAATAGTAAGATTATTATAAATAGCGCCGGCAACCACCTGCGATAATAAACCATTATAAGTTACAGTACTGCTACCAGCGGTAAATGTGCCGCTACTATAATTAAAATCGCCTGCAACCATCAGGTTACCAGATCCTAAAAAGATAATATTAGCGCCACCGGATTGTGTGATGGAACCACTCACTATTATATTTCCGGTACTGGCTTTTACGTTAATAGTATGATTGGTAGTACCGTCGCTCAATACCAGGTCGCCACCTACTGTTAGGTTCTGTGCTCCTGCATTGATGGTGTGTATGGCGTTGGCGCTCCAGATTCCTCTTATATTTCCGCCGGTAGTTAACGAACCGCCGGAAGCGATGGTAACGGTAGCTGCTTTTGTACTGCCAAATTGAATATTTTTTACAGCAGCACTATTGCTGATAGTGGGTTGATTGGTAAATGAACTATTACCAATTTGCACCACATCTCCTGAACCCGGTATGGTTCCGGCTGAACCCTGAATCACAGTCCAGTTAGCTGCGGTATTCCAATCCGTAGTGCTCGATCCGTTCCATTGATATACGTTATTTAAACTGGCAAGCGTCCATCGTTGCGAAAGGTTGGTAATACCATTCAGGTATACATAATTTACAGTGGCATCATTGCCGGTTTTACCGGCTGCTGTCCAACTACCGCTATTACTCCAAAACTGCATAGTAGATTCGTTGTTTCCTTCCAGTTCGGCATCTTCATAGTGCAAATAAAAATTAGCGGCATATGAACCCGAAGCAACCATTGCTATAGAATATTCCCTGTTGGTAGCGCTCACATACGGATAATCGGTCACTACGCCGGAAGTTACCGTTTCGGTAATAGAGGTGATAGAAGTAAGACTGGTAAAATTGATTTTATTATACGGGCTTTCAAACGCATAATCCGTGCCGGTGGCA
Source organism: Chitinophagaceae bacterium (assembly GCA_025924755.1). Classification (GTDB taxonomy): domain Bacteria; phylum Bacteroidota; class Bacteroidia; order Chitinophagales; family Chitinophagaceae; genus Flavisolibacter. The sequence goes on from JAICHT010000039.1 coordinate 4,493, forward strand.
AAGCTGTGCTGGTGCCTGATAATACCCATAATAATGCCGCTTCCGGTACGATTAGTAGTGATGGTAAGCGTTTTTGATCCGGTTTTAATATAGCCCGAAGTCATAGCCACGATACCGGCACTTACATCATTTGCCAGCGTCATAATATTACCGGAGGACGATTTGTTGATCGTTAAATTATAAAAAGTAGTAGCGCCTGTAATACCAGCGTCAACCGAACCTGAAAACTGGATTGTGCTGGTAGCGGCGGTAAACGTTCCATTATTAATCCAGTTGTTATATAAGGTATGTGTATAAGTAGCGCCATTAAAATTAACCGATGTATTTATAGTAAAATCCCCATTAAGTTTTATAGCTCCACCTGCAGTTTTGGTGCCCCCATTTGCCAGTATCAAATGATGAAACGTAGCAGACGGTATCGTTTGGTTTCCAGAACCGTTAAAGATAACCGTATTGGGGATGGATGTAGTTACATCCAATACACCGGCGGTGATAGTGTATGCACCTGCAATGCCCAATATGGCGTTGGTAGCCAACTTCAACGAGGTGCCGTTTAAAGTAACGTTATATAAATTAGCCGTTCCGTTTAAGGAAGATGTGCTGGTGAAGGTAGCTGTTCCCGCAGAAGCGGTAAAAGATCCGCTTACATCCAGCGCAGAACCAATAGAAAAGTTGGAAGCTGTGGTAATTGATCCGGAAGCGCTCAGACTATTAAAGCCAATAGTACCTGTGCCACTTATTGTTTTTGAAGTACCACTCATAGTAATGGTACCGGAGCTTTGAGTGAAACTCCCGCTAACTGCTAAATTGCCGGTTAGTGGCAAACTGCTGGTAGTAGTGATTGTTCCGGACACCGTTAAATTATCCAGGGTAATGCTGGCTCCGGATATGGTTTTGCCAGTACCGCTCATGGTAAAACTTCCGCCCGAAGCATGGGTGAATATCCCGGCACCGCTGGTAGAAAAGTTTCCGGCAACATTAATAGCACTTGTGGCAGCCGCTGTGATGTTGGAAGCTGTAATACCTAAATTATAAAAATTAAAAGTACCCGTTCCACTAATACCCATACCTGCACCCGACATAGTAATGGTGCTGGCATTACCGGTTAAGTTACCACTGTTGATAAGGTTTCCGGCAATAGTATGTGAAAAAGAACTTCCGTTAAACGTAGTAGAAGCGCCAATAGTAAAATTTCCGTTTACAGTAATATTAGAGGCTGCTGTAAATGATACCGCCGTTCCGGTGCCAACACTACTGGTAAGATTTCCCTGCACGGTAAAATCGGTACCAGGCATCGTTTTAATAACACTCCCGCTTGTGGTGGTTAAATTCAAATTGCCATAGGTCTGTGCCGCAACTGTTTGAGCCGTACCATAATATTCTACTGTACTGGTTAAAGCAAAGGTGTTAGTAGTGTAAAAATTTGGAAAGTTTGATGCGCCGCTCAATCGTAGGGTAGCACCGTTCGATACTTTCAATGTACCACCTGTAGCCGAAGTGCCTCTGTTAGCCGTATAGGCAGCCATATCCAGCGTACCGGCAGTTACATAAATATTCCCGACAGAAGAAGAAGCGGTTGACATGGTTAGGTTGCCACCAAGTGTCTTAGTACCACTGCCACTGATCTTTAAGGTAGAATAGGTAAATGCATTGCTTACCGTTTGGCTGATAGTAGTAGCTGCATAGTCCACTGTACCGCCGGCGATTATAGTAGGAGTACTGTTGTAATTGCCTGCAAACGTTGATGCTTTAACCTGCAGAGTTCCGGTAGCGCCTAATGTAAAAGCGCCGGCCGTTACGGAATAAGTAGGAGATTCTCCCGGGTTCAAAATTCCGTTTACCGTTAAAATGCCTTTATTGGTTGCGTTTGCGGCAATATTTTTATTTAAGGTGGTAGTGCTACCGGCGTTGATAGTTACTTTATTAAAAGTTGTAGTGGACGTGCCTCCAATGGTTTGAGCCGTTCCACCGAAAGCTACCGTTGCATTATTAAAACTGGTGGTAAAATTTCCATTATTCGTCCAGTTACCATTTACACTTAAAGTGGCTTTGCCCACATCTATTGTTGCATTAGCGTTGATAAGAATGTCTCCGTTTACGGTCAGGTTTTTTCCTATTGTAAGTGTAGTAGTCACCGTACCACCCACCGTTAAAGATTTACACGCAGCTGTTGCATAGATGCTGGGTTGATTGGTACCTGTAAAGTTTGCATCCCCTATTATTGCTGCCATGGTGCTGGTGGGTATACCGTTGGTCCAGTTAGCGGCATTATTCCAGGTAGTATTGGAGGTGCCTTTCCAACTGGTTTGTGCAAATAATAAATGAGAGAGGGTTACGCATACTAATAGTAGTAACGATCGGGAAATTGGGTTTCTCATACGCAGATTTTGGACAAATTTGGATTTGATAATAGTTTCCTATTATTGGATTTTCAGCGTCAAGATATATAACGAATATATTTTAATCCAACTTATTTAAAGATTATAAGAGCTTTTACTTACCCTAATAATAATTAGTTATATAAATCACAGTAAAATCATTAAACAAAAAATAATTCATTTGATCCATTTGGTAAACAACACAAGTGAATCCATTTATTGAAATACGATTTTATATAAAAAACTTACTGGGTTATTTGCTTACTTTTTGGATTCAGAAAAATAAAATCAATTTACAATTTCGTTTCATTTATTTGCAGCAACTATTATCATATGCCCAATCAGTATAAAAAAATATTGTTGCTTAGTATTGGCTTCCAACTTTGTGTAAGCACTTTATGGGCACAGGATGTAAAAAATCAAAAAGTAAAACAATACATTGCTAAAAATGACAAGGCAATGTTGGAGGAATATATTAAGTTCTTATCCGTTCCCAATGTCTCTTCCGACTCGGGGCATATACCAAAAGACGCTGCTTTTATTGTACAAATGATGGAGCAAAGAGGTATAAAGGCCAGCCTGCTTCATGGAACTACGCCTAATGTAAATCCTGCGGTATATGGAGAAATAACAGTGCCGCATGCCAAAAGAACCATTGGCTTTTATGCGCACTACGACGGACAGCCGGTAAACGCCAGGCAGTGGCATGCAGGCCTGGAGCCTTTTTCACCGGTTCTTATTACGGCTCCCCTGGAAAATGGCGGTACCATTATTGGTCCATACAAGGCCGGCGATACTGTAAATGCGCAATGGCGGATAACCGCACGGGGAAGTGCCGATGATAAGGCCGGCGTAATGGCAATATTAAATGCCGCAGAAGCTATCAAACAAACAAGCCAAAAATTATCATCCAATATTAAATTTCTTTTTGAAGGTGAAGAAGAAGTAGGCTCGACGCATTTAAACGAAATATTTGAAACGAATAAGGAAAACCTCAAAACTGATTGCTGGGTTATTATTGATGGACCGCGAAATGTATCCGGAAGAAAAACCATACAATTTGGTGTAAGAGGCGATGTGAATATGTCGCTGACGGTATATGGAGCTAAACGTCCGTTGCACAGCGGCAACTATGGCAACTGGGCGCCGAACCCTGCGCTGGTGCTGGTGCAGTTGCTGGCAAGTATGAAAGATGAGAACGGACATGTATTGATTAAGGGGTTTTATGACGATGTAGTACCACTTACTGCGTCTGAAAAGGAAGCCCTTGCCAAAATTCCATCCACGGAAGAAACCCTGAAAAAAGACCTCGGCATTCACAAGCCAGAAGGCAACAGCAGTAAATCGATGGCCGAGTTGCTGATGTTGCCAACACTTAATATCAGCGGGCTTCAAAGTGCTAACGTAGGCGAATTAAAAGCCAATATTATACCTTCTAAAGCCGAGGCGGCGCTAGACCTGCGTATGGTATTGGGCAATGATGTAGAGCGGCAGCAGCAAAAAGTAATAGACCATATTACCAGCAAAGGTTTTCATGTTATTGACCACGATCCTACAGATGAAGAACGCAACCAATATGACAAAATAATAAAGGTTGAAAAAGAGCATGGCTACAACGCCCAGCGAACATCTATGGATTTGCCAATTGCTAAAAGCATCACAGCCGCTATAGCCGCTACTACTACAGAGCCCGTGGTTTTATCTCCTTCTGCCGGTGGCAGTTTACCCTTGTATTTGTTTGAAACCATATTAGGCGCCAAAGTTATTTCGGTACCAATTGCCAACTATGATAACAACCAGCATGCGGAAAACGAAAATATAAAAATCAGGTTTTTATGGGAGGGCATCGAAACCATTGCTGCTATTATGCAAATGAAGTAATTTCCGTTTGGTAGCCAACATTTGCTTATTCGTCGCAATAATCAATTATAATACCGGATAACGTGCTATTTTGCCTCAATGAAAGCGCAGTGGTATGCAAAAAAGTGGATAACAATATTAGTGCACATCGTATTATGGCTGTTGCTTTTCTCATTGCCTTTTTTGCTGCGCTCCCCTTACGACAACAATGCCGCACATAAAGAACCCGCTCATCATCCCGGGTATCTCTACCACTATTTTTTTAGCTGTATTATCTGGATTACCGTTTTTTATCTCAATGCCTACCTCTTTATTCCCGGGTATATCAATAAAAGAAAATACCGGCTATATGCCCTGACACAGCTCATCTTATTGCTGGTGGTGCTTTTTCTGGATTGGCTTTCCTTTAAATTATTCATCCCCGAAGCCAAGTTTATCGTTCAGAACTTTTTCATTTTCAATACCTTTCCGTACCTGTTTATTATGGCTTCCAGCACGGCATATCAAATGTTTTTATACCGTATTGAACTGGAAAGAACCGCCAAGGAAAAAGAAACGGAAAATCTTAAAACCGAACTGTCTTTTCTACGGTCGCAGGTAAGCCCGCATTTCATGTTCAACGTATTGAACAATATGGTGGCGCTGGCCAGAAAAAAATCAGATGTGCTGGAGCCTTCCCTTATTAAGCTTTCTTCTTTATTGCGTTATATGCTTTATGAAACCGATGAAGAAAAAGTATCGTTAGCCAAAGAAATTGATTACCTGCAAAGCTATATTGACCTGCAACAGCAGCGGTTTGGAAAAAATATACTAATAAACGTGGGCATACAGCCGGTGGATACTTCTTACGAAATTGAGCCCATGTTGTTAATACCCTTTGTCGAAAATGCTTTTAAGCATGGCGTTGGTTTAATAGAAGAAGCACAAATTGATATCGAACTAACGGTGAAGCATAGTGTATTACAGTTTTTTGTACGCAACCGGTATAGCAATGAAATAACAGAAATAAGAGATAAAACTTCTGGCATTGGATTGAATAATGTAAAAAGGAGATTAAATTTATTATACGGGAATCAATACTCTTTACTGATTAATAAAAAAGAAGGCTGGTTTACCGTTTCGCTTCAAATAAAACTTCACTGATGCTTCGCTGTATTGCTATTGATGATGAAGTACTGGCACTGGAACTGCTGGAAGACAATATTAAAAAAGTGCCGTACCTGCAGTTGGTGGCCAGTTGTAGCAATGCCCTGCAGGCCATAAAAGTATTGCAAACCCAAACGGTGGATCTTATTTTTTCGGATATTCAAATGCCGGGACTTACAGGTTTGCAATTCATACAAAGTGCGCCGCAGCAGTGCATGTTTATCCTTATTACCGCTTATGAAAAGTATGCGCTAGATGGCTTCAATTTAAATGTGGTGGACTACCTGGTAAAGCCTGTAGAACTGGACCGGTTTATAAAGGCCTGCAACAAAGCCTGGGAGCTTTATCGTTTAAAAAATAAACCGCCGGAAGCCACTGCCGAAGCGCCGGCTTCCTACTTTTTTATTAATGTGGATTATAGCCTTTTAAAAGTAATATATGCAGATATTATATGGATAGAAGGTTTGAAAGATTATATCAAAATTCATTTAAAAAGCTCACCCAAGCCAGTGGTAGCCCGCATCAGTATGAAAGCCATAGAAGAGCAGCTCCCGGCGGTCCATTTTATACGGGTGCAAAAATCCTATATCGTTTCAAAAGATGCCATAACCGCTATTCGAAAGAATAGCATATTTATAAAAGAGCTGGAAATACCCATTGGCGATAATTACCGGGAGGCCGTTGCCGCATTTGTAAAAAACAGCACCGAAGGAAATTAAATAGAAAAAACACCATTTGTCGCTTTCTTTTCAGCTTTTATCTATTTTTAAAATGCTGATGCCCGATTGCACTTACATTTGGCTAGGTATATACCCTATTTGTATATATCTTTTACAAAAAACAAAAAAATGAAATCTTTTAAATTAAGCCTGCTATTGCTGGCCACTTTGTTCGGCACCTTATCTCATGCACAAACATCCGATGAAATCGTAAATAAACATATTGAAGCTATTGGCGGAAAAGATAAATTAAATGGCATCAAATCCGTTTATACAGAAGGCTCAATTAGCATCATGGGCAATGACGCCCCATCTACCACCACCATATTAAATGGAAAGGGTTTTAAAAGCGAAATTGATTTTAACGGGCAAAAGATAGTGCAGGCCATCACCGATAAAGGCGGCTGGATGATAAACCCAATGATTGGAAGCACCGACCCACAGGCTATACCGGAAGATCAGTATAAAGCATCCAAAGAACAAATATTTATAGGCGGCCCATTGATGGATTATGCAGCTAAAGGCATTAAGGTAGCACTGGCAGGTAAAGAAAATGTAGGTACTGTAAACGCCTATAAGCTAAACGTGACCACTAAGGACAGCAGCGAGTCTACGCTTTATATCGATCCTGCTACCTATTATATAATCAAAGCGGTTCGCAAGTTTAATATGAACGGGCAGGAAGGAGAAGTGGCAATGACTTTTTCCGATTTCAAGAAAACGGATTATGGTTATGTAATTCCGTATACTACAGAAACCACGCTGCCTCAAGGTATTACCATGACTTCAACCATTAAAAAGGCAGAAGTGAATAAAGAGGTTGATCCGAAAGTTTTTGAAATGCCTAAATAAAAGAATTAAAAAGGGTGGCAATTAACAGCCACCCTTTTTAATAATAGCAGTTGCACCGCACTCCTGTTACTTCTATATTGTTAATCAGCTTCCCATTAATTCATTTATATCAATCTCATCCTTTGCTTTAATATGATAAAGTTTTTCACTTCTCTTCGTGCTTTTCTCCCCGCTACATTTTTTTTATGCTCCTGTTATCCTTCTACCGCACAGGCGCAAACAAACAAACCACTTCCCCAGCTGGGCAAAAACAGTATTAAAGAAGTAATTGGTGCTATGACGCTGGAAGAAAAAGCCAAACTGGTAGTAGGCAATGGCTTTCATATGCCCAGCGCAAAACTGCCTAGCGGCCCTGTAATTGGGCAAACACAGGATAAGGTAGCAGGTGCTGCCGGTACTACTTTTGGCATTCCGCGGCTGGGCATTCCGTCGCTGGTAGTGTCCGATGGTCCTGCCGGTTTGCGCATTGACCCGATACGTAATCACGACAGCTCAAAAACCTACTATGCAACTGCATTTCCTGTGGCTACTTTGCTGGCTTCTACTTGGGATACGGCGTTGGTTAAGAAAGTAGGAGTAGCCTTCGGCAGCGAGGTGCATGATTATGGCGTGGATATTTTATTAGCCCCGGCTTTAAACATTCAACGCAATCCATTGGGCGGCAGAAACTTTGAATACTATTCCGAAGATCCTTTGGTTGCAGGCAACATCACCGCTGCTATTGTAAATGGTATGGAATCGAATGGCATTGGCACTTCTATTAAACACTTTGCAGCAAACAACCAGGAAACAAACCGCAACACGGTAAATACTATTGTAAGCGAAAGAGCGCTACGGGAAATTTATCTGAAAGGTTTTGAGATTGCTGTAAAAAAATCGCAACCCTGGACGGTAATGAGTTCGTATAACAAAATTAATGGCACGTATACCTCCGAGGAATACGACCTGCTTACTACTATATTAAGAAAAGAATGGAGGTTTAAAGGATTGGTAATGACCGATTGGTTTGGGGGTAAAGATCCGGTGGCTCAAATGAAAGCCGGCAACGATCTGCTGATGCCGGGTACGCCGCAGCAGTCACAAAAAATCATAGATGCAGTAAATCACGATTCGCTGGATGTAAAAATTTTGGATGAAAATGTAGCGAGGATACTGAATATCGTTTTGATGTCTCCCACTTTCAAAGGCTACCATGCTTCCGACAAACCGGACTTGAAAAAAAATGCGGAAGTATCGCGTGCTGCTGCCGAAGAAGGAATGGTATTACTTAAAAACGACAGCAATACCTTGCCCATTAAAAGTGCAAAAAAGATTGCAGTATTCGGCAATACCTCCTATGATATTATAGCCGGTGGTACCGGCAGTGGCGATGTAAACAAAGCTTATACCATATCACTGTTGCAAGGTTTATCCAATGCGGGCTACCAGGTAAATAATGATCTCCAAAAAGTGTATACTGATTACTTGAAATCAGAGAGAGAAAAACATCCGAAGAAGAGCTTCTTTGCAGAGTTTATGAACCCTACGCCACCCATTGCCGAATATGCAGCCGGTGATGACGTCATTGCAAAGCAAGCTGCGGATAACGATATCGCCGTAATCACTATTGGAAGAAATGCAGGCGAAGGCAGGGATAGGAAAGTGAATAACGATTTTAATTTATCAGATACCGAAAAAACGCTCATTAAAGATGTAAGTACCGCTTTTCATGCAAAAGGCAAAAAAGTAATAGCCATATTAAATATTGGCGGTGTAATAGAAGTGGCCAGTTGGAGAGACGAGGTGGATGGCATATTGCTGGCATGGCAACCGGGCCTGGAAGCCGGTAATGCGATAGCTGATGTTTTAAGCGGCAAAGTAACGCCATCGGGTAAGCTGGCTACCACTTTCCCGGTTTCTTATACTGATGTACCTTCGGCAAAAACCTTCCCTGGAAAAGAATTTCCGGACCAGGCAGTTTCCGGCAGCTTCGGCAGAAAGCAAATTCCTGCTGAAGTAACCTACGATGAAGGAGTATATGTGGGTTATCGCTACTATACTACCTTTGATGTAAAGCCGGCGTACGAATTTGGCTATGGTATGTCTTATACCAATTTTTCATACAGTAATTTAAAATTAAGCGCTGCTACATTTAATACCAATCTTACCGCGACTATAATGGTTACCAATATTGGAAATGTCGCTGGTAAAGAAGTGGTGCAACTGTACCTTAGCGCACCTGCTAAAATGATGGATAAGCCGGTAGAAGAGTTGAAAGCCTTTGCTAAAACCAATTTATTAAAACCCGGTGCTTCTCAAACGATTACGTTTAAGATAGCTGCGGCAGACCTGGCTTCTTTCTATGCTAAAAATTCGTACTGGATAGCAGAAAGGGGAAAGTATACTGTAAAAATTGGCGCCTCTTCGTTGAATATAAAACAAACAGCTTCCTTTACCTTAGCAAAAGATATTGTAGTGGAAAAAGATCACAAGGTGTTGGTACCTGAAGCAGACATCAATGAAATGAAACCAAAAAACACGTTCTAATAGGTTCATCACGGTTTATATTACCATATCAATAATTAAAATAACGATCATGCTTAAACGTAGAGACTTTCTGAAACATTCCGGCACTATGGCGCTGGGCAGCCTTATAGTATCAAAAAACGCATCGGCTTTTTTTTCAAAAAAAGTATCTTACCCTATTGGGCTTCAGTTGTACACGCTTGGTAATTTAATGACAGCCGACACAAAAGGCACTTTACAAAAAGTGGCAGCCATTGGTTATAAAGAACTGGAAACTGCAGGCTCCGATAAAGGGAACTTTTACGGCTACAAACCAAAAGAGTTTGCTGCCATGGTAAAGGATATGGGTATGCATTGGCGTTCGGCGCACGTGGGCGGTGCTCCTTTCAGGGTAGACCAGATTATGAAAATGGCAAAAACAGCTGAAGATTCAGCCCGGATAAAAGGTTATATGGACCGTATGAAGAATGCGCCGAAGTCGCTCAACCTGCAGGATAACTATCAGCAACTGGCAGATGCTGCTGCAGAAGGTGGTATTAGCTACCTGGTATGCTCCAGCATCCCGGTAAGCACGTTAGACGAAATAAAAAATGCCGTGGAAGTGTTTAGCAAATCCGGAGAAGCCTGTAAAAAGAACGGCGTTCAATTTGCCTATCACAACCATACTACTGAATTTGACCAGGTAGAAGGCCACCGGCCGTTTGATTATATTTTAGACCATACTGATAAAAACCTGGTAAAAATGGAACTGGACCTTGCATGGGCTACTAAAGCCGGCCAGGACCCGGTAGCTTTGTTTAAGCAACGTCCCGGACGCTTTCCGCTCTGGCATGTAAAAGATCTGGATAAGACTACAAAGAATCCTACAGAAGTTGGCAACGGCTATGTAGACTTCAAACGCATTTTTGAAAACGCAAAAGAATCGGGAATGAAATACTTCTTTGTAGAGCAGGACGGCGCACCACAGCCGCTGTAAAATATAACGACCAGCTATAAAAATCTTAATAAGTTGATGGCCTGATTCGCATTGATTTAATTTTTAGCACAGGTAGCTGATTTCAGCTACCTGTCTTATTTTGATATATACTGCATTTACCGTTCATTAAAACTTTCCAATATTTCGTCGCATCATTTCATCCACTCGTCTCATTCATATCATATCTTCTTTATGGCAATGTAGCTTCGCAGTCACAAAGTTTTATATGAGACAATTATTATTTTTTGCAGGTGTTTTATTTCTTTCTTTAAACCTGTCAGCCCAAATACCTATGGGTGCGCAAGGACAAAAAAATGCGCCAAGTATTGGCCATGTATATGGTAAATTAATTGACAGCATTGGTAAGCCCGTTGGTGATGCCTCCGTGGTATTGCTGCAAACCAAATACGATACAGCAACAAAAAAGAAGAAAGAGTTACTATTAAAGGGAATGGTAACGAAAGCAAATGGCGAATTTAGTTTTGATGAATTACCGGTTTTCCCTCCTTTAAAATTAAAAATTTCCGCTACGGGATATAAGCCAATTGAAGAAACAGTATCCTTTCAAATGAAGGTGGGTGGCGCAGGTGCTGCTCCCGGCGGCGCTCCTGATCCGGCTGCCATCACCAAAATGGCTAGTGCATTTGATAAAGATTTGGGCAATATTGCCATGCACACGGATGTTCAGCAATTAGGTACCGTGACGGTAACGGCCAGCAGCAGTGCTTTACGAATGGATATTGATAAAAAAACCTTCAGTGTAGATAAGAATATAGTAAGCGCCGGCGGTACGGCATTGGACGTAATGAAAAATGTACCCTCTGTGCAGGTAGACATTGATGGCAATGTAAAATTGAGAAATGCAGCGCCGCAGATTTATGTGGATGGAAGGCCTACTACCCTTTCCCTTGACCAGATACCGGCCGATGCCATTGAAAACGTAGAGGTAATTACCAATCCTTCAGCCAAATACGATGCATCAGGCGGTAATGCAGGGATATTGAATATCATATTGAAGAAAAACAAAAAAACCGGGTATAATGGAAATATCATGGCCGGTGTTGACAGATATGGTGGCATGAATGGCGGCGGCAACTTAAGTGTTCGTCAGGGAAAGTTTAATGTAACTGCCAATGCTATGACCAACCGGATGCGCAACAGAAATACCGGAACGCTGGATCAGTATAATTTTGGTATCACTCCGCCAAACAATATTCATCAAACCAGCCTCGACAAAACACATGGTGCCTTTGTATTTGGTAGTTTAGGTTTAGATTATTTTGTTACCAACCGTACTACAATTTCGTTGACCGGTATTAAAGTGCATGGAGAATTTAAGCCCAACTCTTTGGTAGATACATATACCGATACGCTTGATAATGGTAATAGTATAGCACAGAGTTACTATCAGAGAAGTTCAAACGGAACCCGGACATTCAATGCAAACGGATTGCAGTTTGGTGTAAAGCACCTGTTTCCAAAAGAAGGTGAAGAATTATCAACCGATGGCAACTTCTTTTCCGGAAAAAATTCAGGCAACTCTTTCTATACTACAGACTATTATAATAAATCCGGAACAGTAAGCGGTACAGAACTTCAAAAAGTGTTGAACAACGGCAATAA
>JAICHT010000040.1 GCA_025924755.1 Chitinophagaceae bacterium
ATCCATATTGATATTAGCAAGCTTCCAGTTATTCTCTGCATCCAGTAATGATAGTTGCGTATTGGAGGCCTGAAGTTCTGCCTTCAAGAGATCGTTACGTGCCAGCACGCCATTTTGTTCCAGGTTGGTAAACTCCTTTACCCGTTGCTGCGCCTGGTTCACACTTTCGGTAACCAGGTTCACGGCGGCTTTGGATTTATATAAATTATTATAGGCGTTGATGGTATTTAATATCACATCTTCCCGGTCGTTTTCCACATCCAGCTTATAGGCCTGCTCCAAGTATTTTGCCGATTCGATTCCGTATTTTATACGCAAACCGGAATAAATAGGAAGTGAAGCATTGACCATGCCATATGCGGCCTGGGAGATTTTACCACCGCTGTTGGCAGTATCAGTTCCGGCACCACCATTGCTGTTTGTCTTCACCTTTAAATTTACATTGGGGCTATTAAGCCGCATGTACGACCCGGAAGCCTTTACATCCGGCAACTTTCGTTGCACGGCTTCCTTTACAGCAGCTGTGGCCTCTTCCACTCTTGCACCGCTGCCTTTTAATTGTTTACTATTCTTCAGGCTCAGATCAATAGCTTCCTTTAAAGATAAATTTTTTGAATTTTGTGCAAAGGATGACATACCGCTCAACAAACACACGATAAAGCCTGCCGCTAACATCCACGATGATTTACGCTTCATAACTTAATATTGCTTTAAATAAAACTTTGATATGGTTAGTTAAATTCGTTTTTATAGATTCATGGAAATCTTTACCAGATGGGGTTTTCGTATTATTATAATACTTGTAAAATTCCTGGTTCATAAGAGTTTGCATGATGACGCCGGTCATGGTATTCATGGTTAATACCACATCCACATTCTTTTTAAACTCACCTTTCTTCTGCCCTTCTTTTATTAATTCTGCCATATAATCCGCATTTTGCTTTTTCAACTCTAATAGCAGCTTTGATATTTCAGGGTTTTTATTCAATAACTGCTCACAAAGCATCACTTTATAAAACTGTTGACGTTCCACTGCTTTTTGAACGTGATCGTTAATCAATACCTCAATCTTTTGAAAAGGTGTCAGCTCCGTATTTTTCAATAAGCTTTCAATGCGTAACTTGATATGGGAGGTGCGTTCTTCAAAAAGCGCCTGCATCAGTTTTTCCTTTGATCCGAAGTAATAGGAAATCATGGCAATGTTTATGCCCGCTTCTTCCGCTATATCCCGTATGGAGGTGCCATCGTACCCTTTATTTGCAAATAGCTTTTCAGCCGTAAGTAGAATTTGATTTTGCTTCTCACTGTAACTCATACTAAAAAATTCGGGGGCAAAATTAAACAATTGTTTGATTTAAACAAACGTTTAATTAATAAATTTTTTCTTCGGCTCCTGATTAACCTTTAGTTAACTTGCCTTAACAAAAAGAATTTAGGAAGTACTGCTACTTTACAGCTAATAAAATAAGTTTGAAGCTCAAATCGGTTCAGCTAGGCGTTTTTATCAGCACGATCATTATTGGTATCATTGTGCTGACACAGGTATATTGGTTGCGTAAAGTATATTTACTGGAACAAAGGGAGTTTGATTTCCGTATTGTAAGGGTAATTAAAAGCCTGTATGATGAACTGCATTTATCGAAAGATCCTTCGCTGAACCTAAGAGAACTGATTACCCATCCCGAAACCAATGTATATACTGCGGCAGTAACCAACTGGCAAAAGCCCGATTCTATTGGCGACCTGATAGCAGACCGTATGGAAGATTTTGACGTTTTTACCGACTGCCATGTAAACTTATACGATAGTAAAAGGAAGGTCATTTTTTTTGAAACCTATATTCACTCCGCTACCAGTGTACACAAAAGCAGCCATCCCTTACCCGGTAATTTTATTTTTCCTTCTTATAATGCCATCATACTGTATTTTCCAAACAGGGATAAATTTATCATTTCCAATATCATCTTCTGGATTATTGCCAGCATCATTTTACTGGGTGTTTTAATATGGCTCGGAGCCAGTATATTTTATCTTCAAAAACAAAAATCGCTTAACGAAGTACAAAGAGATTTTGTAAATAATTTTACGCACGAATTTAAAACGCCGCTTAGCATCATATCGCTGGCAGCAGAATCTATACAAAAGCCATCTTCTAAAGGCAACCCGGACAAAGTAGAGCGGTATGCCAATATGGTGGCGTTTCAAAGCCGGTACCTGCAAAACCAGATAGACCGCCTGCTGCGTTATTCCTTTTCAGAAGATTCTCAGTTGCAGCTTATCCAGGAATCTATTGATATGCACCTGCTGATAAAAGAAGCAATTGAAAGCCTGCAACCATTGATTGAAGAAAAAAAAGCATCCGTTTTACTGGAGTTGAACGCTACCAATGCCATCTTATCGGCCGATAAAGATTACCTGTTTATTGTGCTCATAAACCTTATTGAAAATGCATTGAAGTATGCCATCAACCCCAAAGTAATCATCGCTACTGTTAATAAAGGAAAGCAGTTATTGATATCCGTAAAAGATAACGGCGAGGGTATCGAAAAAAAATATATTTCTAAAATATTTAAAAAATTCTTCAGGGTTACAAAAGGCGATATTCACTCGGCCAAAGGTTTTGGAATTGGCTTAAGCTTTGTAAAAAAGATTGTCGACAGCCATCATGGCGAAATTAAAGTAGAGAGTATCAAGGGAATTGGAAGTATTTTTACGATAGCCCTTCATCAAAACGGGTGACATGGAAAAAAAGATACAAGTATTGCTGGCCGAAGATGATCTGCAACTCGGTTTTTTAATTAAGGAAAATTTGGAGGAAGAAGGATATGAAGTAATAAACTGTCCTGATGGCAACAGTGCGTGGGAATATTTTCAAAAAAGGCAGCCGGACATTTGTCTTTTGGATGTAAATATGCCTTACCGGGACGGCTTTTCGCTAGCAAAAAAAATGCGGCAAAAAAATGTGGTGGTACCGATCATCTTCCTTACTGCCAAAACCATGGAAGAGGATAAAATAAAAGGCTTTGAAAACGGGGGTGATGACTTTTTGGTAAAGCCATTCAGTATGAAAGAATTACTGCTGCGAATGCAGGTGTTTCTACGGCGCAATAAAATGCTGATGCCGGAAGCTAAAAAAGAATTTCGTTTAGGAAAGCTGAAATTTTACCCCGATGATATGCGACTTGTAAACGACGATACGGTGATACCACTTACCCAGCGGGAGGCACAGCTGCTCAGCTTTTTTTGCAGCCATCCCAACAGCGCCCTAAAACGGGAAGATATTTTAACCCATGTATGGGGCAAGAACGATTATTTTTTAGGAAGAAGTATGGATGTATTTATTACCAAACTACGAAAGCATTTAAAATCAGAACCCAATGTTTCCATAGAAACCGTTCATAATGTGGGGCTGAGGCTCAACCTGCCGCAATAGCTTATTGTATTTTTTGCAACAGCCGGTTGCACAAATCGTTCGTATCACTATCATAGTGGTGGCCGCCTGGCAAAATTAGCACCTGCTTATTTTTTACCGTAACCCGGTCCAGAGGAAATTCTTTTTCATCATTACCAAAAACCAGTAAAAAAGGCTTAGGCAGTTTATTCATTTCGGATATAGTGCTTACTGCCCGTTTATTGCTAAAGCCAAACATATCGCTTACATGGATTTCAAAATCGGTGGAAGGTGATGGAGATAAAAGAATCAGTTGTGCCACTTTTTTCTGCAACTCTTTATCAAGCTTATTAAAAATAAACGGCAGCACATCTGCTCCAAAAGAATATCCCATTATTATACATTCTTTATGTGTGTCTTTGCCTATATATTGATTGATCAGGCTGCCGATATCCTTCGCTGCCTGCTGCGGATCTTTCTTTTTCCAAAAATAACTTCGGGCATCCAAAGCCACAGCCGTATAGCCTTTTGAAGAAAAATCCTGCATCAGCGACGTAGAGAATTTGTTCATGCCACCATCGCCGCTAATATAAATAAGTACCGGCCTGTTGGCACCGGGTGCATTAAATATTTGTATTGGCAAATCAATCACTTGGCTAAATACATGGGTATATATAAAAATAAAAAAGGGTAATATGGATAATTTTTTCATAGCTACTTTAACAACTTAGACTGCATGACTTTATTGAGTGCTATCGGCAATTGTATTAAATCGAAATCATTTTCGTAAATGAGATATTTGTTTAACCAAAAGGAAGCATATTTTTCTTTAAACTCTCTTAGACCTGCATAATGCCTGAAACGTTTAATCTTTTCATAGGCGTATTGCATTAACCTTTCTGCCGTATTGCTAGGTTGTTCTATGCCGGTCATGGGTACCAGCCCAAGGTTTAAATAAAGTAACCGGCGCTCTTTTGCATATTTTACCAGTTCAATAATCAAGGCGTCCATACAGCCGCCCGGAGCGTCAGCCGTTTTCCGTATCATGTCATACGTACATTCATCCGGGGCAAAGTCGGGGATGATATTTAAAAAAGCTTTTAATCCGCCTTCCGCATCACGGATAATAATAACATCATGTTCTTTAACTTCTTCGGGGATAAACATACCCTGCGAAAAAACCATTTCTTTTTTATCATAATTCACCAACCATTCATCCGAAACTTTTTTTAATTCGCCAAGCAGCGAATTATCAAGCGGGGCTTTGCACACCTGCGTTTGAAATCCTTTTTTCTGCAAACTGTTCAAGCCGTTTCTTAATGATTTTTTATCCCTGCCTTCCAAAGTGAAACTTTCAATTTCCAATACGGCCTCCTGCCCTATTAATAACTTATTTTTTTTTAGGTGCTGAAAGTAAGATACGCTGCTTTCATCTACCCGGTAAAAAGCAGTTTTTAATCCCATCTTCCGGCAATGTTTATCAAATTCTTCCAGTACAGCTATTTTATCTTCGCCTGCACAAACCGGCTCCTCCAATACAATAGCAAAGCCATTGGCAATACTATATGCAATAAAGGCTTCATACTCGTCGGAGAAAAACAATAATTTATCGGGATACGTTTTAAAATAATCTACCGGCGAATTGCCATATCGTTCTACCAGGTCGTCCGCTCTTTCTTTGGTATATTCCCTTGGATGCCGACTTCGCAAAAATGGTTTTGCCAATACTACAATAAACGTACTCCAGGCTATTACGCCGAGCACATGCATCCACAAAACAAATTCTTTACCAAAGCGGGTAAGCGGTTCCAGGTCGCCCTCGTACATCAGCAGAGAATTTTCTGCCGATAGCTGAAAGGACTGCCACGCAGAAAACGAAGTTCCAAAATGCTGACGATGTATGGTGTAAAACCCAATAAAGCCAAATAACAATACGGCTGCAAACGCCAATAAAACTGTAGTAAAATTAAACCGAACTATTTGCTGGTGCCCTCTCAACCGGTATTGCTTTGCGGTTATTATCAATATAATTAACACCGACGCCGCCAGTATGGCTTCTTCGTAATCAAGGGCTTTAAAGATATTACCCACTAGCGACAATGCAGAAAAAGTAACGGCCATTACCCAGGCGCTTCTATGTCCTTTTATCAGCAGGGCTGATATGAGCAATAATACAAAACCAATAACCAACACAGCTACATTAGAGGCCCGGATAGATTCTACCGGCAAAAACTCCCGCAATAATTTTAAACGAAAAGCAATAGGAGGCGTTAATACCGAAAGTATATTAACGATGCCCAATGTAAAAACAAGAAAGGTAGGAAACAGGCGTACAAAAATGTGACGTCCCTTCCATGCAAAAGAAAAAATACCTGCAAACAAAGGCAGCCAGAATTCAAACAAACGGTAAAGGACAGTGATACCTAAAGCATCTACAGCCGAATATCCAAACCGGCTTAAAATATACACCATTGAAAACTCCACCGCACCAAGGCCCCTTAAAAAAGGAGACACGATCATTAGCAATACCGAAATGATATAGGCCATGGCACTGGCTACGAAGGAAGCCGGCAGCCCCAAAGCCTTGGCTGCTATAAATATATGAGCAATACCACAAACCTCCACGCCGATGGAAAGCAATACCGTTAGCCAGAACTTTGGCCTGGATATATCGGCAGCAAAGATTTCCTTTAACGGGTTAATGATTTGGGGAAACTTTTGAAGCAGGTATTGATAAGGTCTTCCTTTTTTCTTAAAGATCCAAAAAACGCCTCCGGCCACCAATAATATTAAAAACAGCCACATGATACTTTGTTGTGCCGAGGCAAAGCGGTTGGCAGTAAAAAATGAATATATTATTAGTGGAACGCCTACAATAAAAACGCTTAGTAATCCTACAAAGGCATAAATACCCGATGCCTGGTGCGACTGCATTTTGGATATGCCGCTTTTGCTTAAACTAATGGGTGCATATGTAAGCGAACTGATACCACCGGCCGGTAAAAAAACACTCAAAAAATTACGCTTCAAAAAAAGTTCAATAGCATACCACCAGGAGAGCCGGCTGCCAATAGCTAAAAAACTGGTTACATACATGCCTGCCTGTAATAAAATATAAAGCCCTGTAACGATAACACCTGCGACTACCCATGCCGGAATGGCGGCGTGCAGGTGCGGCAATAGTGAAGCCAGTTCTCCTCTTTCGGCACGGAAAAAGAAAAGCCCCAATAGTAATAAAAGAACCGCCAGTATTTCCTTCCAATAGCTTTTGCCCGTTTTCTGTAGTGTAATTAATAATTGCTTGATCATGTTCACGCCTGCAAAGTTGCAGAATATTATAGGTTATCCCTTCAATAATTCTTTCTTGGCTGAAATCTTGATAGTAACTTGATTTTAATTACTATATACAGCTGAAGCGATTTTATGACTATGACGCGTAAACAACATTTTATAATCATTTTAATTCTTGGTTCACTTTCCACTATCAGTCCTTTTTCCATTGATATGTATTTGCCCAGCTTTATAGCTATTGCAAAAGATTTACACAGCACGGTTTCCAAAATACAGCTATCGCTTACCAGCTATTTTATTGGTATCTCTATAGGCCAGTTGATATATGGTCCGTTGCTGGACCGGTTTGGAAGAAAGTTGCCATTATATGCGGGCCTTGCCGTATATGTAGTGGCATCTTTAGGTTGTGCCTTTGTTCAATCGGTAGATGTGTTGATTGGGATGCGTTTTATCCAGGCATTGGGCGGTTGCGTAGGTTTAGTGGCTTCCCGGGCTTTGGTGCGGGATATTTTCCCGGTTTCAGAAACCGCAAAGGTTTTTTCGCTGCTGATGCTGGTAGTGGCTGTATCGCCTATGCTGGCGCCTACTATTGGCGGCTATGTTACCGTAGCTTTTGGCTGGCATGCCATCTTTATAATATTAGCAGTTATTGCAGCTTTCATATTGTTTGCCAGCTATTATGCATTGCCCGAAGGCAAAAAGTCCGATGCCTCTTTATCCTTACAGCCTAAACATATTTTAAGCAATTTTTTTAAAGTTTTCAGGCAGCCGCAGTTTCTTACCTATTCGATTTCAGGTGCAATTGCCTCAGCAGTTATCTATGCCTATGTCTCCGGATCGCCGGATGTTTTTATGGATATCTATAAGGTAGATGAAAGATTTTACGGTTGGATCTTTGCGTTTATTGCTATTGCCATTATCGGTTCCAACCAATTGAACCGGCTTTTTTTAAAATGGTTTACCAGTGAGCAACTCATGCTATACGGACTTTTATGGCAGATCTTTGTTGGAATCTTTTTAATTGCAGGGGTACAATATGGCTGGTATGGCTTATATGGTATTATAGCTTTAATCTTTTTATTTATGTGCGGCCAGGGGTTAACGGTTCCAAATGCCACGGCGCTTTCACTGGCTCCTTTTTCCAAGCTGGCCGGCAGTGCCTCTGCCCTATTTGGCGCCTTTCAATTAGGATGCGGGGCTTTAGTATCGGCACTGGTGAGTATTTTTCATAATCAAACTGCTATGCCAATGGTCATGCTTTTCCAAATCTGCTCCATCATTAGCTTACTGGTATTGATTGCCGGCACCAGGGCTATAAAAAAGATAAGCAAAGCAAAGGCAAACGACCGCACGGTTGAATTAGTGATGTAGTATGCACGCCAACTTTTAGCTAAGCAATAAATAGTAAAATGGAAGCAAAAGAAAATATTCAAAAGAAGGTAAAAGGAGTTTCAATACGGTTTCTTATTACTCTTGGTATCTTTTTGATTTTCTTTCTTATTTTTTTAGCCATAACAGATGAAATGGTACTCGAGCATGAAAATGCACTGGATTTTAAAGTGTTTCATTTTCTTTCCGCCTTTATCACACCGGCCCATACTTCCATCATGACGTTTATTACTTTTTTCGGGTCTGATTATTTCTTATTGCCTGCTTATCTTTTATTGATCGGATATTATTTTTTCTTCAAAAGAAACTCGCATTTATCCTGGAATATTTTAGCGGTAGGCGTAAGCAGCACCGCCATTTTATTTCTGCTGAAATTTATATTTGAAAGGCCACGCCCTATTGACCCGGTTATAAATCATGTTAATGGTTTTAGCTTTCCCAGCGGCCATACATTTTGCGGCTTTACCTTTTTTGGAATTCTAATTTATATTGTATGGCATACGGTACACATAAATTTTTTAAAGTGGCTGTTTTCTTTTTTGCTATTTGCCTTTGCATTTTTTATAGGTTTCAGCCGGGTGTATTTACGGGTACATTATGCCAGTGATGTGGTGGCGGGATTTTGCCTGAGCATTGTGTACCTGGGTCTTTCTTTTTGGGTTCTTCAAAAGATAAAAGCCTTAAGGATTAACTCCACTGTTGGTGAAGTGTAGGCCTTAAGGCTTCTGAAAACTTACTCCTTATTGATAAAATTTAATGGAGTTTCAATACTGTTTAACAACAGAGCCATAGTATACTAGTAATTATCATGTCTGAAATGGCGACGGTTGTAATAGCGATCATCATTGTATATACGCTCATGGCCATATGACCGGGTGTATGGGTTGTAATGAAATTCACGCCGTTCGCTATGCTTAGTATCCCATCCCTTCATGCGGCCTCTAGTTTCTCTATTATTAAAAGAATACGACCTGCTATTGTTATCATTTTCATTGTACGCCCTGTTTTCGTCTTCCCTGTATACAGTATTATTATGATTATCAGGCAAATTGCTGCCCCGGTTTTCATAGCCATTTCTACCGTTACGTTGGTTATCATGCCAATTCCTGTCACCGGACTGTGCGAATACTGAAGTCAAAATTCCAAGAGAAAATATAAGTGTAAACATCTTTTTCATGATAGTATATTTTATTTGTATTAATAAGATTACTTACACTTACTGATGTTTACAAAGGGAGTGTTAAAGCACCTATCGTATATGGATAAAAGGAAGCACCTTAGTACCCTATTATTTCACATCAATTGTAAACGAAGTGATACCAGCCTTGCCTTCATCAGTGATTCCTTGTATTACAATATTGTATTTCCCTTTTATATCGGAGGTATAAAAATGAAAACCCGCTTTTCCATCTGGGCTGGTTGTCATATTGGGCAACCAGTATAATACATTTCTAAAATCTGGAACTCTTTCTGAGATAGCATTGTCAGAATCATATGTAGGTGAATAAAATTTACGTTTCAATTGCAATCCTTCATAGTCCAACACGACCGCATGAGGGTCAAGCTGAAGATTTTCCATAGTACCATTATACGTACTGAAACTAATGATACCATCAAAAATAAAAGGCCCATAAAAATAGCGGCTGGTAACTACCTCCAGCTTTTTAACTTTCAGTGGGTCGTAGCTCATTATTTTATCCGCTTCAAACACCGGCACGCCATCCAGTAATACCAACGGTTCGCCATCGTAAAAGCCTATTACCGGGTCTCTCGATCCTATTTCCCTGGCCACAGGCAAATGGTATTGCCCTTTCCTTTTTCTTACGCCCACTTCCTGCACGTACTCACGCAGCACTTCTTCCATGGTAGTAAACCGGGTGTATTCATCCAGCATATACGTTTTGCTTGCCAACCCATAGAAGGGAATGGTATCAATATCAGGTGCACCAAAATGCTGGAGTTTTGCTGCCTCATATGCATTTTGCACCTGCATACCAATGCTGCGTTTATTGATGGATTGCTGAAGACCTTCAGATATGGTAAGTGGTGGCAAAAAAGCCGGAGTATATTTCTCAGAGAATGGATTGGCAACTTCTATCCGGTAAATAGAATCGGTTTGTGCGTCAGTTTGTACAACCATTTCGTTTTGTCCATATAGCTTCTTTGTATAAAAATAGATGCGACCGCTGCTATCGCACATGGCATTATAAAATTGTCCTTTTGTGCCAGGCACGGATAAATACGTGCCTACATTGTTGGCCGTTTTGCCGGTTACCATATCAACTACTTTACCCGAAACAATATGCCCGTCATATTCCGGCTTGTATTCGAACGAGGCAATTTTATTTTTTAAAATATCATCCCAGCTAAACCTTCGCCAGCCATGCGTAAGCAACAGGTTATCTGTAGCTACTTCCGCCTCCGTACCCTGAGCTGTAAAATAATAATCTGGTGATTCAATATGACCCTGCAAACCGGATGTAAGCCACAAATAATTAAATATGTTGTTTTCATCTGCTGTTTGCAACGAATCCAGTTTGTAAACTGCTACCGACATATTAGCAATACTCTCATTTTTTGTTTCGTCTTTTGCATCAACGGAAACGGTTACTTTTTTGCGGGAAGTATATTGCTGCAGATCGCTGGTAGCACGAACCATCATTTGCTGTAGTGGTTTTTTAAAATAAAGCCGTTCACAAACGGGTTGTTTTTTATCGTTAAAAACTGTTAACTGCGAAATGCCATCACCTAAAATATTTTTATCCAGAAAAAATTCAGCAAGGCCATCCCGTAGTCTCGATTTTTCTGCTACTTTCACTACCTGCATCGTTTGCCCAAAAAGAAAAATATCAGGGGCATCAGCCGCAGATTCCCTGTCTGCCTGTACCGTAACTTTAAGTTTGCCATTGCCTTCATCGCTTAAGTGCATTACATATCCATGTTCATAAATTTTTGGCAATTGCTGTATGCTGCTTTTACCATCGGCTGTTTTTACAATTGCCCTGTACGTATGGCCTTGCGCAGGAGTAAATGAAAAATTGCCCATACCAAACTTCAACGCCTGAAACCTGAGTATGGTATCGTTTCGATCATCTAACAACGTTCCGGTACAGTCAACTCCTTTACCCCATTTGCCGGTTATTTCAAAACCAACTTTACTTGTTACGGCACTCACTAAATTGCCACCTTCCGGGAAAAAACTAATATGAATTGCGGCGGAATCTTTTACTACCGGAAGGTTCAGCGGCTTCAAGGAATTTATGATTGCTATCGGTTTTGAAAAATAAAAATCAGCACGGAAATTTTTCATCCAGTTCGTATACGCCCTGAAAGTATAATTACCGGAATTTACAGAAACCGGCAGGTAAAACGATCCATCACCCATACCTTTTTTTAATTCAATTTTTGCCTGCATGCGTGGCTTATTATTTTCATCCAAAAGTTCAACATAGGCTACTTTACTTACATCTGCCAAATGGTTAGTTCCTGCCGCTACATTGTAAATTTTAAACCATATGATTTCTCCAGCCAGATAAAAATTTTTATCCGTATGCACGAATAACTTTTCCTGAAAGGTTGTATTATTGAATGTATTGAACTGATGCGGTAAACTATCGAATGAGTTATACTGCGCCGCCGCCGAAAAAGAAAAGTAAAAAATTCCGGCAAGAACGCAAGGCATTAACTTGTAAAAACTTAAACAATATAAACCAGTAAGCTTTCGCATCTTTTAATATTAACTTTTAAAAAATTTCATATTATGGCAAATAAGAGGGTTTCAGGTTAGTGCCTCCTTGCAACGTACAATCTGCACAGAATGCGTAAGTGCCATTAATTCCTATATATGCCCACAACCAGCAATTGCTAACCCTCAAATAATAATCAAACAACTTCTCATGCCTTTATTAAAAATTGAGCATTTTAATTATACTATTACCAGTAACTGGGTTTCACGTTAACGCCTCCCCTCAATGTGCAATCCACGCACTCAGGCGAGGACGAGTAATAGCCTACCAGCGTTATCCCTACATACTGCGGCGCATAGGGCAAATAAAAAGTAGGGTAATAGAATTTTAAACTATCCGCATTGTTAGGTATGATCACATTGGTGCAATTCATCTGAAAATACCATCCGGATAACTCATTGCTGGAAATAAACAGCCGCTTTTGTTGCAATGACGAAACCGCTACATATCCAATTACCGGCTCTTTGGCGTCTGTGGTGCAATGTATATTCCCTTTCATTTGCGATGGCTGTGCATCAAACAGCGAACCCAGCGATTCATTGTTTTTTTTCATAGTAGAATAAAACTGGTAAGCGGCGCTATCTAAAGCATATTGTTTCAAAAGCATACTATAGCGAACGCTCATCTTTTCGTCAGGAGCAAGAACGAATAAAAGTGGATTTTTAAATATAACATCTGATTCGAGCTTTGCAGACGAGCCTAATATTATATTGTTTGAATGCGCATACTTCCAGCAGATATTATTTTGAGGATTTGGATCATAGTCTACAGTGCCATTACTATATTTTAAACTAGTAGGATATTGCGAGTGTATTTCCCAGGTTTCATCATAATCCCATTTATAATAACGGGTATTGTTCTGCGGGTCGTGCGTATTGGCATAAATTTGAAGGCCTCCATTTACCTGTTCCCAACTTATGCTATCAATAGGCGGCGTTTGTTTTACGGCTACAAAATCCGAAAGATATTCTTTGCCATTATTGGTGTTTATCCGCAGCCGGTATTTTACATTATTATTTAAGTTTAACTGTTCGGATGTATAAATCCCGGCGCCGGTTTCAGTTAAAGAATATTCCGAATTATCATCACCTTCCACATTTACCCTTGCCATTGATTCGGGATTTATAGAGGCATTGTCTGATAATTTAACGGTTCTGGAAAGCTGGATAGTAGTGGGTCCTTCGCCGCTATTAATAAAACCTTCTACCACCAGGTAATTGGTAGTGCTTTCTATAATTGGCGGATCGTATTTTTCTCTGCAGCTTGCCGTTATTAATATCAAAACGATATATACATATCTTCTCATGCTATGCTAAATTAAAACCGAACATTGTAGTTAATGAATGGAATGGCGCTTCCAAAAATGGACAACTTATAGCCGTTAATGACTCCGTTTTCTGAAATGAAATACACGGAATACGGGTTTTTTCGCCCGGTAAGATTGTACACACCCAGCGTCCATGAATTGTGTGTCTTCTGCTTTACCTTATGATTGCCTTCGATATTCATCGAGAAATCGGTGCGGAAATAATCTGGAATGCGATAGGCATTCCTGTCAGAATAGACTACGCGTTGCGAGCCGGCATAGTAAAAGCGTCCAATAGGCAAGGTAATGGGGCGGCCCGTACTATACGTAGCATTTAGCGATATACTGAAGCGATGCGAAAACCGGTAGTTGCTTACCAGCGTGGCATCGTGCGGTTTATCATAATTGCCGGGATAATAGGCACCGCCATTTATCAATTCTCCCTGCGTACTGTCCTGCATTTTCAGTAATATGCGTGAATAGGTGTAGGAAAGCCAGCCGTTTAATTTTCCTGTTTGTTTTTTTATCATCATTTCTACTCCATAGGCTTTTCCCTGCGTGCTCAATACGTCCGTTTCAATATGCTGATTCAATACCAGCACGGCGCCGCTTTTATAATCCAAATAATCTTTGATACGCTTATAATACACTTCTACCGATGTTTCGATCGTATTCGATTTTAGATTTTTATATAATCCTAAAGACACCTGGTCGCCATATTGAGGGTGTATATTCGGATCGCTCAACTTCCAGATATCAGTGGGAGAAATGGCCGTAGTGTTGGAAAGCACATGAATGTATTGCCGCAGCGAATTGTAGCCACCTTTTATAGAAAAACTATTGGACAACGCATACCGTGCAGATACCCGGTATTCGGGCCCATGATAGGTTTTTATTACAGATCCCTGCTTGTACTCCTTGGTTTGAAGTATATTATTTTCGTCTTTTGGTAATCCATCTGCATAGATATTCACGGCTTTGGGTCCCAGGTAATTGTAAAGCGAATAGCGAATACCCGTATTTAATGAAATCCTGGAGCTGATATTAAAACGATCTGCAAAATATATGGCACTTTCCTGTGCCTGTTCCGCTGTAGCAATATTCTGCACCACCAGGGATTCTTTTCCTAATGGCTGATAGCTGCCGGGGTGCAGTTTATACCGTATCGTACTTACACCAAAATCAAATGTATGTTTGGAACTTAAGTAATAATTAAAGTCGGCTTTAAAATTTATCTGGTTAATATCAAATGCAAGTTTGTAAGCATCTACAGGGTTCTTTGCACTTTGAATGTTATACTGGTAACGGTCATACCCTGTTACAAAAGCACCGGTGAATTTATTAGAAAATGTATGTTTCCATTTTAGCGAAAGGTTGGTATTGCTATACCCGTAAGTGGTATCATTATTTAAATTAAAGTGGTCCTTGCTTATATAGCTTGTAAAATACAGGTTGTTCTTATTATCAATTTTATGGCTCACTAAAAAGTTTACGTCGTAAAAGGCGGCCTTGCTGTTTTTATATTGGTCGGGCAATAGGTTAAGCATCCAGTTGGCATAGGTAGTTCGTGCACCTAATATGAAAGAGGTTTTATCTTTTTTAATAGGCCCCTCAATATTTACGCGGCTGGTAAGCAGCCCGATGCCAGCACTGCCTGTGATGTTTTTGGAATTTCCTTCACGGCTGGTAATATCCAGTACAGATGACAAGCGGCCACCATATTTAGCAGGGATGCTGCTTTTGTATAACTCTACATCTTTTACCACATCAGGATTGAAAGCCGAAAAGAAACCGAAAAAATGGGATGGGTTGTATATAGTAGCGTCATTAAATAAAATCAAATTCTGATCGGCAGAGCCGCCTCTTACATTAAAGCCGGTGCTGGCTTCGCCTACTGTTTTTACTCCGGGCAAGGTAAGAACCACCCTCAGGATATCCGCTTCACCAAAAATAGAAGGAACTTGCTTAATGGTTTTAATATCCAGCCGCTCGATGCCTAATGCTACGCGGTTAATATTAACTACTTTTTGAGAAGACACCACTACCTCTTTCAAAGAAATCACCTGCTCGCCCATATCAATATTCAGGTTTCCGTTAGAGTAAAGCATCACCTGTCTCCGGGTATCTTTCATTCCTATTCCCTGTATATTCAGCACGTGCCGACCGGCAGGTAAGGGCAGCGAGTAATATCCGTATTGATCCGTAGAAACGCCTACCGGCAAGTCTTCCAGCGTTATAGAAGCACCTACCACCGGCTCGCCGGTTTTTACATTTCGTACATAACCGGCTAGCACCGCTTTGTCGCCTTTGGCGCTTTCCCTGTTGCCAATAGCAATTACTTTATTTTCCAATAATGAACCCTTAGTGGGCTTTTTACTACTGCCGAAAACATTTGTTTGCTGCATAGTATCACTACTTACCTCTTTTCCTTTTGCAAAAAAATTGAGAGGCAGCTCTGTTTTAATTTCAATGTCTTTAGTAATATATACATTTTTATCTTCGTCAATGGCATAATGAAAAGCAGTATTGGCAAAGGCTTGCCCCAGCACATTTTGCAACGTAGCATCCTTAAAAGATATATTGATTCTAAAGCTATCGGTTTGCTCCGGCTGGTAATAAAAGTGATAAGGGGATTTCGCTTCCAGGTCTTGTACCAATTGCGCAATAGTAGCATTATTGTAAGAGCCGGTAAACGAATTTTGCTGCGCAGCCACGGCAAAAGTAAAAGTCAAAAAAATAATACAAAACAATAAAAAGCGGGCAACGTTTTTCATACTATTTTTTTAAAGAATCGTAGTAAGCGGCTGCTTTTACCAATGTGGTTTCCGGATCTTTTTTATACTTCAATTTGTTCTTTCGCAGGTACTGTTGCATTTCTTTTTTCCTGTCTTTAAAAACTTCCAGTATCGAATTTTTATTCCTGATCATATAATAATTCGTGTCCTTCTTTAAATAGTAGGTGTTCTTTTCATCAAAATGGGTTTCAATTTTTTGACCTACGGTGTAGTCTTTCGTAATCTTGATTTTCTTTGCAAGCACCGCAGTATTTCCATCAAATAATTGCTCATAAAAACCGCCTGGTATCTGAGCCTTATCTGCACTATCCTTTTCTATTTTAATGAATGAATTGCCACCTATCTCAAAGCGGTTTAGTTTTTCTTTTACAAGGCTGATCTCCGTAGTGCCATCAAAGTATTTTATAACGAGCTGGTCATTTACCAGGTCATATTTCATTGGCACATCACGGTAGGTATC